>JACCYD010000945.1 GCA_013696695.1 Deltaproteobacteria bacterium
GCTCGTAATCGAGGGAGGCGTAGCCGCGCGACATCGTCTTCAGCCGATCGTAGAACCCGAACACGATCTCCGCCAGCGGCATCTCGTAGACCACGCGGACGCGCCCACCCGGGTCGTAGTGGAGGCCCTGCTGCGTGCCGCGCCGCTCCTGGCACAGCTGCATGATCGGCCCGACGTACTCCTGAGGCAGGTGCACGGTGGCCGTGATGATCGGCTCCTCGACCCTCTCGTACTTGCCCTGATCGGGAACCTTGGCCGGGTTGTCGACCTCGAGGAGATCGCCGTTGTTGAGGTGGATCCGGTACCGCACGCTCGGCGCGGTGACGATCAGGTTGAGGTTGAACTCGCGCTCGAGCCGCTCCTGGACGATCTCCATGTGGAGCAGACCGAGGAAGCCGGTGCGGAAGCCGAAGCCGAGCGCGACCGACGTCTCCGGCTCGTACGTCACGCTGGCGTCGTTGAGCACGAGCTTGCCGAGCGCGTCCTTGAGATCCTGGTAGTCCTCGTTGTCGACGGGAAACAAGCCCGCGAACACCATCGGCTTGACCAGCTTGAAGCCCTTGAGCGGCTCGGCGCACGGCCGATCGGCATCGGTCACGGTGTCACCGACACGCGCGTGCGCGATGTCCTTGATCGCGGCGGCGAGGATGCCGACCTGCCCCGCTTCGAGGGTCTCCATCTCGAAGATTGCCGGCTTGCGAACCGCGATCATCGTGCACTCGTACTGGACGCCGGTGTTCCAGAACTTGAGCTTGGTGCCCTTGTGGATCCGTCCCGCCATCACGCGCACGAGCACGACCACGCCGCGATACGTGTCGTACCAGCTGTCGAAGATCAGCGCGGAGAGCGGCGCCTCGCGATCGGCCTTCGGCGGCGGGATCCGGGTGACGATCTCCTCGAGCATGTCGTGCACGCCGACGCCGGTCTTCGCCGACACCAGGCACGCATCCGAGGCGTCGAGCCCGATGGTGTCCTCGATCTGCTGCTTGACCCAGTCGGGGCGCGCGACCGGCAGATCGATCTTGTTGAGCACCGGGACGATATCGAGGTTGTTATCGAGCGCGACGTAGACGTTCGCGAGCGTCTGCGCCTCGACGCCCTGCGCGGCATCGACGACGAGCAACGCGCCTTCACAGGCGGCGAGCGAGCGCGAGACCTCGTAGTGGAAGTCGACGTGGCCGGGCGTGTCGATCAAGTGGAACTGATAGACGAGGCCATCCTTGGCCTTGAAGTGGAGCTGGACCGATTGTGCTTTGATCGTGATTCCACGCTCGCGCTCGAGATCCATCGAGTCGAGCATCTGAGCTTGGGCCTCACGGGCCGTGACTGCGCCGCACTCTTCGAGGATGCGATCGGCCAGCGTGGTCTTGCCGTGGTCGATGTGCGCGATGATCGAGAAGTTACGGATCCGCTCGGACGGGAACGACATCGCTAACCAGCGCCGTAGTTAGCGTGATCCGGCCGATACATCTAGGGTATCCACCGGCCAAACGGTTGCAGCCTGGTCGGTAGGCGATTAGGCTCGTCGCTGTGATGACGAAACTCCCCAAAGTCGTCTTGCTTTCCGGCTTGTTGGCGCTTGCGGCCTGCAAGGGCAAGAAGGGCGACACCACGCCAACGAATACCGCCGACGGCGGGATCCCCAAGGTCGATCCCACGCTCTGCGATACCAATGGCAAGAACGTTATCACCTACGACCTCAATCACGACAACCGTCCGGACGTCTGGCGACTCTACAAGTCCGACGACGAAGGCGGCACCAAGGTCGAGTTCATGACCTGCAAGCAGGTCGACTTCGATCACGACGGTCGCAAGGATTGGGTGGTCGCGCTCAACCGCAAGGGGCTCCGCTTGTTCGAGCGCGCGGACTTCGACTACGACGGCAAGTGGGACATGTCCGCGGTCTACGACACCAAGACCGGTCAGGTCGCGGAGGTCGAGCGCGACACCGACTTCGACGGCAAGTTCGACGTCAAGGAGGTCTACGACACCGCCGGAACGCTCACCAGCGTGCGCCGGGATCGCAACTCCGACGGTCAGCCCGACCTGTGGGAGCAGTACAAGGACACCGTGCTGCTCGCGATCCTCTACGACGATGATTTCGACGGCAAGGTCGATCGCCGCGACGAGATTCCGGGCGCTCGCCCGAAGGTCGAGATGCCGACGATCGAAGATCCGAACGCGTCCGGCTCGATCAACGACAAGCCGGCAACACCAGCGCCGGCGCCGACCACTCCGCCGAAGTAACGGCGACCGCCGTGAGTCGTGTCGTCGAGAAACCGTGGGGTCACGAGCTGATCTGGGCCGAGACCGATCGCTACGTCGGCAAGATCCTCCACATCAAGGCCGGCGAGGCTCTCTCTCTCCAGTATCACCGCGTCAAAGACGAGACGATCATGGTGCTGTCGGGCCGCATCCAGCTGATCTACTACGTCGACGGTGAGCCACCGAAATCGCGCGACCTCGGCCCGCGAGAGCCGTTCCGGGTCACCGCGGAGCTGCGCCACCGCTACAT
>JACCYD010000705.1 GCA_013696695.1 Deltaproteobacteria bacterium
GCTCGAGGGTGCGATCGGCGTCGCGCTGTCGTTGTGTGCGGCGATCTCGTCGACCGCACCGAGCTGGGATCGCCTGCTGCTCTGCGATTGCGAGCCGGTGTCGTGACGTACCAGGCGCTGCCGAAGGTCGTGATCCGCACGCCGGTGCTGCCGTTCGACGTGCTGACACGCTGGGCGGGGTCACCCGATCGGCGCGCCACGCTGCGCACGCTGGTCGAGGATCCCGCGATCCGCGAGGCGCTGTACGTCGCCTCGCCCGAGCTCGAGGCGCAGATCGATGCGTGGGCCGCCGCTCCGGCCGAGCACGCCGCGGTCGAGCGCGCGCTGGTTCGCTACGTCACGCGGATGAGCGCGCGGTCGACCCCGTTCGGCCTGTTCTCGGCGGTGGCGGTCGGTGATGTCGGAGCGCGCTCCTCGCTCGACCTGCCGGCCCGCTGCGCGGCGCATCGCCACACGCGTCTCGACAACGATCTGTTGTTCGCGCTGTGCGCCGATCTGGTCCGCGATCGCGGCGTGCGCCGTCACTTGCGGTTCCGCACGACGACGAGTCTCTACGAGGCCGCCGGTCGGCTCCGCTACGCGGAGGCGCGGCTCGCGGGGCTGGTGCGGACCTACTTCCTGGTCGCGGTCGATCGCACGTCGTACCTCGATGCCGTGCTCGCACGCGCACGGGCCGGCGCGACGTTCGACGAGCTGATCGCCGTGCTCACCGTCGATCCCGAGATCACCGGCGACGACGCCGCGGGGTTCATCGACGACGTGATCGATGCCCAGCTCCTGGTCGCCGAGCTCGCGCCAAACGTCACCGGCCGCGAACCGACGCTCGTGATCGCGGACATGCTGGCCGCGTCTCCTGCCCTCGCCCATCTCGCCGAGCCGTTGCGCGCCGCCGTGGCCGAGCTGGCTGCGATCGATGTCGCGGCGCCGGGTGTACCCGCGAGCGCGTATCGCGCGGTGGAGAATCAATTACGCGCGTTGCCGACGAAGATCGAGCCGAACCGTCTGTTCCAGATCGATCTATTCAAGCCGGCGACGGTGACGATCGGCCAGCCAGTGATCGACGAGCTGAAAGGCGCGATCGAGCTCCTGCATCGCCTCGCACCGCCCGCCGGTGATTCGTGGGCCCGCTTCCGCGAGCGATTCGTCGCGCGCTACGAGACCCGTGAGGTTCCGCTCGCCGCCGTCCTCGACGAAGAGACCGGCATCGGCTTCGGGGACGAAACCGCCGGCGCCAACGCACCGCTTCTCGCGGACCTCGCACTTCCCGGCCGCGGCGAACCGCACCGCGTGCCGCTCGGCGCGCGCGACGTGCACCTGATGTCGCTCGTCGCGCACGCGATGCGCACCGGTGCGAGCCACGCGCGAGACGGTCTCGTGCGCGAGATCGTCCTGACCGCTGACGACGTCACGGCGTTGTCGAATGCGAAGCCGCAACCGCTCGCCGACACCGCGTGCGTCGGTGCCGTGCTCGTCGCGCGCTCGGCGGACGCCGTCGCCGACGGTGACTACCAGCTGCGCATCAATCACGTCGGTCGCGGCGCGAGCTTGCTCGGCCGGTTCTGTCACGGCTCGCCGGAGATCGCGGAGCTCACCGCGCAGGCGTTGCGTGCCGAGGAGGCGCACCACCCCGACGCGGTGTTTGCCGAGATCGTGCACCTGCCAGAAGGCCGCCACGGCAACGTCCTGCTGCGGCCGGTGCTCCGCGGGTACGAGATCCCGTTCCTCGGAGCGAGCGGCGCGGATCCCGAAAAGCAGATCGAGATCACCGATCTCACGGTGTCCGTCGTCGACGATCGCGTCGTGTTGCGCTCGCGCCGGCTCGGCCGCGAGGTGATTCCGCGGATGACGACCGCGCACAACTACAGCGGCCGCAGCCTCGCCGTGTATCGCTTCCTGTGCTCGCACGCTGCGCAGCGCGTCGGCAACGCGTACTGGAGCTGGGGCGCGATCAACGACTTTCCATTCCTGCCCCGCGTGCGCCACGGCAAGCTGATCCTCGAGCGTGCCCGGTGGTTGCTGTCGCAGAAGGATCTCGCGCCGCTCAAGTCGCCCGCCGCGATGCAGGCGTTGCGCGCCCGGCTCGAGCTGCCGCGCTGGATCGTGATCGGCGATGGCGACAACGAGCTCCCCGTCGATCTCGATAACGACCTGATGGTCGACAGCGCCGTGCATCTGCTCAAGGGCCGGCCGAGCGCGACGCTCTACGAGCTGTGTCCCGCACCCGACGAGCTCGCGCTGACCTCGCCGGAGGGCCAGTTCGCCCACGAGCTGCTGGCCCTGTTCGCGAAGCCGGTCGTCGAGGTGAGACGCGCGCCGCTGTTGCCAGCGATCCACTCGCTCGTCGATCGCCGGTTCCTGCCGGGCTCGTCGTGGCTGTACCTCAAGATCTACACCGGGCCAGCGACCGCAGATGCCGTGCTCCGCGACTACATCGCCCCGGTGATCGAGCGCGCGTTGGCCGATGGCGTCTGCTCGCGGTGGTTCTTCCTCCGCTACGCGGATCCCGAGAATCACCTGCGCATCCGCTTCGCCGGCGATCCGACCGCGTTGACCGGTGCGCTCCTGCCGGCGCTCCAGCGCGCGCTCGCGCCGGCCGTGGAGCGCGGCTTGGCGTGGAGGATCGTCGTCGATACCTACGAGCGCGAGCTCGAGCGCTATGGCGGTCCCGATGGCATCGAGCTCGCCGAGCAGCTGTTCTGCGCGGATTCCGATGCCGCGCTCGCGATCGTCGGCGCGTGTGAAGGGGATGCCGGCGCCGACGCGATGTGGCGCCTCGCCGTGCGCGGCTGCGACCAGCTGCTCGACGATCTCGGCCTGTCGCTCACCGACAAGCGCGCTGTGATGACCGCCGCGCGCGATGCGTTTGGCGCCGAGCACGGCATGGACACCGCGCTGCAGAAGCGGCTTGGCGACAAGTTTCGCAAGCACGGCAAGGAGCTGGCCGCGCTCCTCGCGGCGCCTGCCGACGATCCCGATCACGCCTACGCACCCGGGCTCGCGGCGTTCGCACTGCGCTCGCAACGCGTGCGACCGCTCGCTCAGCGGCTCCGGACCTTGCTCGCGGCGGGCGCCCTGACGCAGTCCCTCGACGCACTCGTTCACAGCTACATCCACATGCACGTCAACCGGATGGTCCGGTCCGCCCAGCGCGCGCACGAGCTGGTGCTCTACGACCTGCTGCGGCGCCACTACGACGGCCTGGTGGCGCGCGGCAAGCAACAGCAAAGGAAGACCGCGTAACGGCCAAAGATGTACCATCGGAGGTGGTGGAGGACTCGACGTTCAGTTTTGGCTTGCCGCCGTCGCTCGGAAAACAGCCGGTGTTCGACATGGCGCGCGAGTTCGCCGACGTGCTGTTCGCGGCGCGCTTCACGAGCGTGGTGCCGTACAAGAGCTACGAGGCGCTCCAGAAGGCGCTGTTCGACGGCGAGATCGACGCCGCCTGGGGCCCGCCCGTGATCTGCGCGCGCGTCGAGGCCGCCGGTGGTGTGATCGCCCAGCGCGCGATCCGCCGCGGCTCCACGACGTACCGCTCGGCGCTCGTCAATCGCAAGCAGGACCGCTGGGACCTCAGCGTCGTCAAGACCGGCGGCTTCCGGCCGCGCGCGGTGTGGGTCGACGAATGGTCGATGGGCGGCTACTTGCTCGCGCGCGCACTCCTCAAGAAGGAAGGCATCGACGTCAAGGAGCAGCTCCTCAACGAGCGCTGGCTCGGCTCGTACACGCAGTGCTTCGACTCGCTCGCCGAATACGATGGCGACATCACCGCGTCGTTCGTCGGCGGCGGTAGCCTCGAGGCGATCTGGGGCACCAAGGTCGAGCGCCTGCAGATCCTCGCGCTGTCCGACGAATCACCGAACGACGGCATCGTGCTCGCGCCCAAGCTCGACGACAAACGCATCCTTCGCCTCCTCGAGAATCTGACGCAGCTGCTCGACAACCGCGCGGCGCACGAGGTGCTGTGCACGCAGTTCTCCGT
>JACCYD010001022.1 GCA_013696695.1 Deltaproteobacteria bacterium
CGGCATGCCGATCACCGCGGCGATCCGCAAGGACCACCTGTTCGCCTGCCAGTTTCATCCCGAGAAGAGCCAGGGAGTCGGCCTGCGAATCCTCCAGAACTTCGTGGAGTCGAAATGAAGCTGTTCCCCGCGATCGATTTTCTCGGCGGACGCGCGGTGCGCCTCGAGCGCGGCGAGCGCGCCAAGGCGACCGTGTTTCACGAGCACACGGTCGAGCTGGTGTCGGAGCTCGCGATCGCCGATCGCCTGCACGTCGTCGATCTCGACGGTGCGTTCGGCGAGCCACGGCAGGCGGCGTTGCTGCGCTCGATCGTCGCGGCGTCTGCGGTGCCCGTCGAGGTCGGTGGCGGGATTCGCGACCGCGCGACCGTCGAGGAGATGCTCGAGATCGGCGTCAGCTTCGTGGTCCTCGGCACCGCGGCCGTCAAGGATCCGGCGCTCGTCGAACAGCTGTGCACCGCACATCCGGCGCGGGTCATCGTCGCGGTCGATGCGCGCGACGGCATCGTCTCGATCGATGGCTGGACCAAGAGCGGCAACATCACCGCGATCGCGCTCGGCCAGCGCGCCGCGGGGTGGGGTGCAGCGGCGCTGCTCTACACCGACATCGCGCGAGATGGCGTGCACACCGGCCCGAACATCGAGGCCACGGCGGAGCTCTCGCGTGCCGCCGGATGCGAGGTGATCGCCTCCGGTGGTGTCAGCTCGCTCGACGATCTCGCCCGGTTGCGCGACGCCGGCATCCCCGCCGCGGTCGTCGGGCGTGCGCTCTACGACAAGCGATTCACCGTCCTCGAAGCGCTGCGCGTCGCGCGAGGGGTCGCGTGACGCTCGCGCGCCGGATCATCCCGTGCCTCGATGTCGCCGCCGGGCGGGTAGTCAAAGGGATCAACTTCGTGTCGCTGCGCGATGCCGGTGATCCCGTCGAGCAAGCTGCAGCGTACGACGCGCAGGGCGCCGACGAGATCTGTTACCTCGACATCTCCGCCTCGCCGGAAGGACGGTCGACGCTGATCGATGTCGTCGCGCGCACGGCGGATCAGGTGTTCGCGCCGCTCACCGTCGGCGGCGGCGTGCGCTCGATCGCGGATGCAGAGCGCCTGCTCGAGGCAGGAGCCGACAAGATCGCGATCAACACCGCCGCGATCCGCAATCCCGAGCTGGTCTCGGCGTGCGCGGCGCGGTTCGGGAGTCAGGCGATCGTCGTCGCGATCGACGCCAAACGAAACGATCTGCCGCCGAGCGTCCAGCGGGCCAAAGAAACCTGGGACGGCACCTGGCAGGTCTACAGCCACGGTGGTCGCACTCCTGAAGGCCTCGACGCCATCGCCTGGTGCAAGCGGCTCGCGGACCTCGGCGCTGGCGAGTTGCTGCTGACCAGCATGGATCGCGACGGCACCGGTCAGGGCTACGACACCGAGCTGGTCCGCCTGGTCGCGAGCGGGGTCTCGATCCCGGTGATCGCCTCGGGCGGCGTCGGCGAGCTCGCGCATCTCGCGGCAGGTCTCGAGGCCGGCGCCGATGCGGTGCTCGCCGCGTCGATCTTTCATTTCGGCCAGCACACGATCCCCGAGGCCAAGCAGTTCCTCGCCGAGCGCGGCCTGATCGTGCGCCGCTAAGGCGCCGTCTGGTCGAGCGACTCGTTGTCGAAGCGGAATGGGATGCTCTCGGTGGTCGTCACCGTGCTCGGCAGCTTGAGGACCGCGTAGACCTTTCCGGTGGGGTTCGCGATCGTGTAGTCCGCATGGCCCTGGCCGGTGCTCGAGAAGCCCGAGCCACGCCCGGAGGCGGACACCGGCGCGCCGCGCTCGTCGAGGATGGCGACATCGACCTTCACGGACGCGCCCATCGCGTCCCAGCCGACGTGGATCTCCCGGTACCCGGTGCTGCCGGCTCGCGACGCCACGTGCACGCGTAGTCGGCCCTCCGCGAGATCGATGACGTCGTCGTTCATCGGCACCAGCACCTTGCGCTCGATGGCCTTGGACTGCTTGACGACCATGTGCCCTCGCAGGGTGAGCTTGGTCGGGGCTTCGACGTCGACCGTGATCGCCGTGGGCTCACAGGCGACGCCTTGCACGGGGACTCCGGCGACCGCCTTCACGGCCTTGGGGCCCACGGC
>JACCYD010001089.1 GCA_013696695.1 Deltaproteobacteria bacterium
CGGTGATTCCCGACATCGCCGTCACCTTCCCCGGCACCGGCACCAACTTCGTCCTGCATCTCGCGCGCGCCGGGAAGGACCTGACGTTCCCTGCGAAGTCGCCGAAGGTGAAGATCGAAGGCAAGCAGCTCTCCGAAGGCACGTACCTCTACTGGTTCGATCGCGATGGCGTGAAGCAGGACAAGGTCAACTCGCTCAAGATCCAGTTCGACAACACCGCACCGCAGGTCTACATCGAGCTCCCTGTGAACGGACGCCCGTGGCCCGCCGGCGACATCGACGTCAAGGGCTCGGTGGTGCCCGGCTGGACGGCGGCCGTGGACACCGCCGCGATCCCTCTCGACGGCGCGCGCCGGTTCATCGCGAAGGTGGGTCAGCCGCCGGGCAGGGCGCTCGCGATCCGGCTGTCGCACCCGCAACGTGGCGTGCATTACTATCTTCGCCGTGGTGGCCCGTAGCAGTTGGGATAGGATGTCCGGGATGCGGCCCGGTGGTGCGCTGGTTGGATTGATCGCCCTGGCGGCGTGTGGCCCCGACGACACGGGACCGGTCACCGGTGCGCCCGGTCCGTTCTTCGATCGGACGATGTTCTTCAACGAGGACGTCTCTGGCGTGCCCCCGGCGCCCACCAGCGCGCGCCAGATCGCGTCGCTGCGCAGAGCCGGCGGCTGGGGCAACGGCGATCGGATGCAGATCGATTTCTCGTTCGACGTGCTGCTCGCCGACGATGACGCGCCGATGCGCGAGTTCGAGCCCACCGAGAACTTCTTCGAGCCGGATTGCGATCGCGTCGAGATCCCGATCCCCGTGGGTGGCAACATCGAGGGGGAATCCGGCTACTCGTGCGACAGCGAGGGCGATTGCCACCTGCTGGTGTACTCGCCGTCGCGCGGCTCGCTGTACGAGATGCTCGGCGCCAACATCGGCAGCTCGTTCGACGGCGGCTGCCTCGCCGTCTGGGACACCACGATCACGTACCCGGAGACACTGCGCGGCGAGCAGTGCACGAGCGCCGATGCGGCAGGGCTGCCGATCGCGCCGCTGTTGTTCACCGCGGACGAGGTCGCGGCTGGCGAGATCGATCACGCGATCCGCTTCATCATCCCGAACGATCGTCCCAAGATCGGCTACGTGCGCCCGGCCACCCACGCCACGTTCACCGACGGTGACGCTGACGCACCGTCCTACGGCTTCCACCTCCGGCTGCGCGAGGATTACCCGGTCGACTCGCTACCGAGTGAAGGCGCCCGTGTCATCGCGCGCGCGATGCAGAAGTACGGCATGTATCACGCGGATGGCGGCAACATCGCCCTCACCGCGCAGAGCGACCGCTACACCACGGCGAAGTGGGATGGTCTGCTCGAACCGTTCGACCTCGAGGACCTCGCCGTCGAGGATTTCGAGGTGATCGATCACGGCGACACGATCGACCTGACGCTCGACTGCGTTCGATAGGGTAAGCTCGCGCGGTGCGCTGGCTCTCCCGGCTGACCACCGTGGTCCTCATCCTCCTGGTCATCGGGGGTGCCGCGCTGTTGATTCGCGCGCGGATGCCGAACGCGCAGGTCGGCGGGGCGTTCCTGACGTCGGTGCGCTTCCGCGATGCGTCGAAGCTGCAGCCGGGCTCGCCCGTGATGATCATGGGCGTCCGTGTCGGCGACATCACGGGGCTGACGATCGAGGGCCAGTTCGCGCGCGTCGATCTGCGGCTGCGGAGTGATCTCGATCTTCCGATCGATTCGTTCGTCACGCGTCGCGCCGATTCGATCTTCAAGGACAGCTACCTCGAGATCATCCGCGGCGACTCGCCGATCTTGATCCAGAACGGCCAGCCGATTCCGCACGTCGAAGAGGGCGGCTCCACCGACGCCACGCTGCGCGCGATCGGCCGCACGATGCCCAAGATCGACAACGCGCTCGAGCGTGTCCACACGTTCATGATCGAGGGCCGCAAGCGCGTCAACGGCTCGATCCAGCAGGCGATCACCGATGCCGATCGCTGGGTCGCCGAAGGCCGCATCGAGGCCGGGCTGGCCTCGGCTGACAAGGCGATGGAGCGGTTCGAGATCGGCAGCACGAACGCCGCCGAGACGGTGAGCGATGCCGTGCCCACGGTCGCGAAGCGGCTCGCCAACTTCGACAAGGCGATCACGGGTGCACGCGAGAGCATGAAGGATGCGAAGACGGGAATCCTGAACGGGTTCGCCGATGCACGCGCCGGCTTCGATCGCGCCGACGATGCGATCGCCGACATGAAAGAAGTGGTGGCTGCGATCGACGAGGGCCGCGGCGACGACTGGAAGGGCACGCTCGGCCGGTTGGTCAACGATCCCGAGCTTGGCAACACGCTCGATGATGTGAGCGGCGATGCGGCGGAGAGCGTCGCCGGCCTCAATCGCTTCCGGTCGTGGGTCGGCGGTCGCATGGAGATCAACCTCCGCGCACGCAACACGCGCTACTACGCGAGCGCCGAGATCTACGCGCGCCGCGACAAGTTCTACTTGATCGAGTTCGAGAAGAGCCTGCTCGGCGGCGAGCCGTTCGCGAACCTCTCCGACGTGCCGGGCTCCACAGAGTTCACGCAGCGCCAGCAGATCGAGGACAAGCTACGGTTCACCGCGCAGTTCGGTAAGCGGATCGGCAATCTCCAGCTGCGCGCCGGGCTCAAGGACTCCACCGCCGGTCTCGGTGCCGACGTGCTGATGTTCAGGAATCGCCTCCGGATCTCCGCGGATCTGTTCGGCTCGTTCGAGCGCACGCCACGCCTCAAGGTCGCCGGGGCATTCGCCGTGTTCCGCTCGCTCTACGTCATGGCCGGCATCGACGACGCCCTCAACGCGCCGGGTGAGCTACCCATCCGGGTCGGAAACACGGATGTTCCCGAGCTGTTCAAAGACTTCAGATACGGGCGCGATTACTTCGTAGGAGTGGGTCTCAAGATCACCGACGCGGACCTGACGACGATGCTGCGGTTCTACGGCACGTTGATCACCGCCTACGCCCTCAGCAACTGACGGCCGGGCTATCCTGCTGCCCATGGGTGAGCAGGCACTGGCTGTGGCGCGGTATGGCCATCACGGGAAGGTCCTGTTCGTCGATCTGACCGCGAAGACCCACCGGGTCGAGCACGTCGACGAGACGGTCTATCGCAGCTACCTCGGCGGCTACGGCCTCGGAGCGTGGCTGATGTGGAAGCACTTCCCGCCGAAGGTCGACGCGTTCGCACCGGAAGCGTGCTTCGCGATCAGCGCAGGCATGATGACCGGCCTCGGCACGCCGTTCTCCGGCCGGATCCAGATCGTCGGCAAGTCGCCGCTCACCAACACGTGGGGCGATTCGAACTCCGGTGGGAGCGTCTGCAGTCACCTGCGGAAGGCCGGCTACGACGCGGTCGTGGTGTCGGGCAAGGCCGCGGAGCCGACGCTGCTCGTGATCCGCGATGGCGAGGTCACGTTCGCGCCTGCCGGCGAGCTCTGGGGCCAGGAGATTCCACAGACCTTCGACGCGCTCAAGGCAAAGTACGGCGGCAAGCGCGACGTCGGCGTGTCGGCGATCGGCCCAGCCGGCGAGGCGCAGCTACGAATCGCCTCGGTGATGAACGATCGCTATCACGCGTTCGGCCGCCAGGGCTTCGGCGCGATCTACGGCAGCAAGAACCTCAAGGCGATCGTGGTCTCGGGCACCGGCGTGGTCCCGGTCGCGAAGCCCGACGAGCTCAAGGCGATCTGCAAGAAGATCACCGACGAGTACAAGAAGGACCTCGGCCTCGTCGCGCGGTTCTTCGCGTACATGGCGAAGCCGAAGGGCTGGCTCGGCTGGATGTACCGGATGATGGCGCGCCGCGGGATGAAGCTACAGTCGCCGGTCGCGGCGATGCGCCGGTTGTGGTCGCAGCGCGGCACCACCGCCGCGGTCGCGCTGTCGATCGAGAACGGCGACGCACCGATCAAGAACTGGCGCGGTGTCGGCAGCAAGGAGTTCCCGCTGTCGTCGCGCGGCATGAAGATCGACGGCAAGGTCGTCGACAAGTACATCTCGAAGAAGCTGTCGTGCGGCGATTGCCCGATGCCTTGCAAGGGCATCGTCAAGGTCAAGGCGCGAGGCCTCACCGACGTGCGCCGCCCCGACTACGAGACGATCGTCGGCTTCGGCGCAAATCTGCTCAACGATGATATCGAGCTGATCACGGCGTGCCACGACGCGTGCAACCGGCTCGGCATCGATGCGGTGTCGTCGTCGATGACACTCGCGTGGGTCTGCGAGGCGATGGAGAAGGGCCTCCTGACCGCGAAGGATCTCGACGGCATCGACATGCAGTGGGGCAACGGCGAGGCGGCGCTCGAGCTCACGATCAAGATCGGCACCGGTAAGGGCTGTGGTGCGTGGCTCGGTAATGGCGTCAAGCGCGCGGCCGAGCACCTCGGCAAGGGCAGTGAGTTCGCAGTGCATGTCCACGGCGGCGAGCCCGC
>JACCYD010001168.1 GCA_013696695.1 Deltaproteobacteria bacterium
GGATCTCTTCCGGCTCGTCGGAAACCGGGTGCGAGCTAACACTGTCGCGCCGGGTATCGCGCGCGAGCCCCCAGTCGACAACGATGGTCTCGCCGAACTCTCCGACGATCACGTTCGACGGCTTGAGATCGCGATGGATGACGCCCTGGCTGTGCGCGTAACCGACCGCGTCGGCGACCGCGGTCACGTGCGGCAACAGCGACAACCGATCGCGCAGGGTCGAGCTCGCGTGGATCAGCTCCTTGAGGGTGCGCCCCTCGACGAGCTTCATCACGTAATACGGATCGCCGCTCGGCCATCGCCCAGCTTCGTGCACCGGCACGATGCCCGGGTGCTCGAGACGCGCGGTGATCAGTGCTTCGCGCAAGAACCGCGCTTCGTTCGCCGCGGTCGATCCGTTCGCGGCGCGCGGCAGCAGCTCCTTGACCGCGACCGTGCGCCCGAGACGCTTGTCGACCGCGCGTACGACGCGACCGAGACCACCGCGTGCGTGCTCGCAGACCTGTTCGTAGCGCTCGGGATCGTCGGCGCCGATCGGCCGCTCGCGTTCGACGATGTCGATGACCTCGTTCACCTCGCCGTTGGAATCCCGCGGACTCAACGTTTCAGTGCGATCGGGGACCGGCGGCGGGGGCATTGGGGATCGGGTGGCGTGGGCACAACCTGCCACACCTCCACGAGATTCCCATCATAGAGATCTGGGCTACAGCGGCGATCGAATTCTGCTGTTTCTGTGATGTGCGCGAAGTAGAGTCCGCGCCCATGCGATGCCTGCTTGCGGTGTTAGTGCTTACCGCGTGCTCTCCGAACGACAGGGACAACCCTGCGTCAGATGGGCCGTCGCAGTCTGATACGTCGCTCGATGGTCCGCCGCCGGTGGAGTTATCGCGTGTTTACGCACACGACAACCGCATCGCCGCAGGCGGCGGAAACCCCGAGAAGCCGTCCAAGCTCTATCTGTTGAACTCGGCCACGCTCGCGACCACCGAGATCGGGCCGATCACGGGGCTCGGCACCCAGAGCCTCACCGATCTGGCGATCGACAAGGACGACAACATGGTCGGGGTCACGCTCGACAAGTTGTTCTCGATCAACCCCACCACCGGCGCGGCCACCTTCATCAAGGATCTCGACGCCAACAACGTGACGTCGCTGTCGTTCATCCCGACCGACATCAACGACCCAACGAGCCCCGACAGGCTCGTCACCGCGAACTCGTTCGGCGACGTGTTCGAGATCGATCCAGCGACCGGCAACACCACGATGCTCGGGAATTACGGCGTGGTCGCGCAGGGTCAGGTCCGGTCGTCCGGCGATCTGTTCGGCGTCCAGGGCGTCGGCATCTTCGCGACGGTGGATATCGGCGACGGCCAGAGCGATACGGACGACTACCTCGCACTGATCGATCCCGTGACCTGGGTCGCCACGCCGATCGGCGCCACCGGCTTCGACAAGATCTTCGGCGTCGGGTTCTGGGGCGGCATCATCTACGGCTTCGTCGACAACGGCAGCGGCGGTCAGATGATCCAGATCGACAAGAACACCGGCGCCGGCACGATGCTGAGCTCGAGCACGATCCGCTGGTTCGGTGCTGGCGTCGCCACCGACGCTCCGATCCTCAATTAGCCTCGAGCTCGATCGTCTGATCGCGATCGGGCACGACCTTCGTCATCACCAGCCCCTTGCCGCCGATCGTGATCGGCTTGGTGCTCTTCGGCACCTGCACCCGCAGCGGTGTCTTTCCCGCGGGCTTGCCATCGATCACGATCTCGCGCGCGCCATCGGCCTCGATCGTGATCGTGATGCCGGGACCAGCGAGCCGCTTCTCGACCTTCGACGTGCGGTCGTGGAACCAGTACCAGTACGCGCCGCCGAGCCCGCCGAACACGAGCAGTAGCGCGAGCAGCGCGGGTGCCTTCGACTTCTTGTTGACCACCGGAGGTGGCGCACGCCGCGCGGTGAGCTTCGCGGAGCGCTCGGCGAGGTAGGCGCGATCGATCTCGAGCTTGTCCGCCGGGATGTCGGAGTTCGCCGGCATCGCGAACCGCGGATCGTGATCGTCGACGACAGGCTTCGAGAGCGCCGGGAGATTGGGGCGCGCGAAACCGTTTCGTTCGCGATCTGGGCTCGCGAAACCATCCGGGCGCGTGGGTGGCGGTCGTGGCAACTCGTCGAGCGAGACCGTGCCAGCGGTGTCGAGTGCGGCGAACGGATCCGGCGTCGGCTCGACGACCACGACCTGGATCTCCGCGGTGGGCTCGAGCCCGATCGCCGAGCGCACGAAGTTGTTCGGCGGCGTGGCCGGCTCGGGGTCGAGCTCGAGTGATACCGCGGCGCGCGACTCGAGATCGCGCAACCGCTGACGCGTCTGCTCGGCGGTGGGCCGCAGTGCGGGATCGATGGCGAGCAACGAGCGTACGAGCGGCTTGAGCGGCGCGGGGACCTCCGCGATCGACTGCTCGGTCTCGAGCTTCTTCGCGAACAGCATCTCGATCGTCGGCGTGCTCCACAGCGGTCGACCGAGCGACATCTCGGCGAGCATCACGCCGATCGAATACATGTCCTGCGCCGGAGCCGGCGGCGCCGCATCGATGCCGACCTCGGGTGGCATGTACCGCGGCGTCCCGGAGATCAACCCCGTGGCGGTGGCCGCCATCGAGAGATCGACGAGCGACCGCGCGAGGCCGAAGTCGAGGATCTTGATGTGGTCGCGCTTGCCGTCGACCAGCATCACGTTCTCGAGCTTGAGATCGCGATGCACGATCTGAAGCTCGTGTGCGGTATCGAGCGCGTCGCAGAGCTGACCGCCGATCGCGACGAGTCGCGAGATCGGGAGCGCGCCCTTGGTGTTCATCTCTTCGAGCAGCGTGTGGCCCTTGACGAGCTCCATCACCA
>JACCYD010001173.1 GCA_013696695.1 Deltaproteobacteria bacterium
GTGCTCGGATTCGCGTTGCGGCCGGTGCTGACGACGGATTCGCGGATCGCACCGCTCGAGTCGCAGCTGTCGGAGGTCACCAAGGCGGCCGATTCGAACAAGGCGCGCGCCGACGACCTCGACAAGATCGCCGGCAAGCTCAAGCTCGAGAAGCTGACCGCCGAGCAGAAGCTGACGGAAGCGACCAAGGCGCAGAAGGAGCTCGCCGGCAAGGTCGCCGAGGCCGAGGCCAAGGCGAAGGAGTCGGCCGCGGTGCAGGCGAAGCTCCAGGCATCGGTCGACAAGGCGTTCGGCCTGGTGTCGGCCGATGGCGACGAGATCACGCTGCGGCTCGTCGACAAGGTGATGTTCAAGACGCTCGACGATCAGCTCACCGATCAGGGCAAGAAGGTCCTCGACAAGGTGGCGATCGCGCTCAAGGAGCTTCCGGACAAGCAGATCTGGGTGCAGGGCCACACCGACGATCAGCCGATCTATCGGCCGCCCGCACCCAAGCCCGTTCCGCCCAAGCGCGGGCAGAAGCCAGCGCCGCCGGAGCCGCCGCCACCGCCGAAGTTCGCCACCAACTGGGAGCTGTCCGCGGCGCGCGCGCTGACCGTCGTGCACTACCTGCAAGACGTCGCGAAGGTCGATCCGTCTCGGCTCGCCGCACTCGCGTTCGGGCAGTATCGGCCGCTGCGTGGCGCGCCCAAGGCCGCGAACCGGCGAATCGAGATCGTGCTGTACCCGAAGCCGATCGTGAAGAAGTAACAAGATTCGAGATTGGCAGAATCTCGGTCTGCGCTTACGTCTGCAACATGCGAAGGCTCGTCGTGACCGTGGCTTGGATCGGCGCGGTGGCGTTGGCGCTCCTCGCGTTGCAGACGATCGCGGCGTCACCGGGCGCCGCATGCCGCGAGACCGATCCGATCACCAGCTTCTTCGAGCCGTCGCAGCGAGGACCGGTCGATCCGGAGGCGTGTGCGCAGGTCCGTGAAGCTGCGGCGACCCAGAGTCGTCGCCTCGGTCTCGGCGCGGCGACGTTGGTGATCATCGGGATCGGTGGACTCGCGTTCGGCCGGAAGCCGCTCGAGCCCAGCTACGATCGAGGCTTTCAGCGTTCGTGATTCAGCGAGACCGTTCGACGAACGCGACCAGATCGTGATCCTGCGCGGTCCCGAGCGAGTCGCCGGCGACCGGGTCGCCGAGTGCGTCGCGCGCGAAGGCGAGGATCGAGATCGACGACAGATCGGCGCCGCGCAGCTCGCTGAGCACGTCGTTCGCGCCCTCGGAGCGCAGGTCGAGCAAGATCGCGCGGGGGCGTAGCGCACGGGCGAGGCGTGTCAGCTGCGTCAGCGCGCGCGTCATCGACACCACCGTGAAGCCGGCGGCCGAGAGCACGAGATCGAGCTGCTGGAGGCGGGCACGATCGTGCTCGATCACGAGGACCACACCGCGCTCGTCGGCGGTGGGCGCGTGAGGTGGTGGCGTGGGCGGGAGCGGCTGTGGCGTCAGGTTGTCGCCGCGCGACCGGTAGACGGCGAGGGCGACCTTGTTCAGCAGATCCTCGACATCGAACGGCTTCTCGACCAGCTCGTTCGCGCCGACGTTCGCGAGGTTGACCTCGAGGCCGTGCACCGCGGTCATGATCAGCACCGGCACGTTGGCATATGCGGGTTCCTCGCGGAGGGCCTGGAGAAATTGCCGCCCGTTCATGCCGGGCATCATCAGATCGAGCAGGATCACGTCCGGTTTCACCTCGTGGACGCGATCGAGCGCGGTGTCGCCGTCGACAGCCAGATCGACGACGTATCCCTCGTCGGTCAGCATCTGCCCCAACGTCTCCCTCAACATCCGCTCGTCGTCGACGACGAGGACTCGCCCTTCCTTCATGATCGTGGCCGCCGGCAGCGTACCACTCCCCCACCGGTGTATCATTTCCCACCATGTCGACGTCGTCGACCGCGTCGCCTCTGGCGACCGCCTATGAACTGCTGCGACCGAGGATCCTGCAGCGCCTGCTCGAGCTGCGGGCCACGCTCGATCCAGCCCTCGGTCGCATGGACGAGCACACGGCGCGTGCGCAGGTCGGCGCGGTGCTCGATCACCTCGGCAACTTCATCGCCACCGGCGACATGGGACAGCATCGCGCGTTCCTCCACACCTTCCTCGCGATGCGCGCGGCGGAAGCGCAGTCGCCTGCTGCCGTGCTCGCGATGCTGGTCGCGATCGGCGATACCGCGGCGCAGGTCGCGCAAGAAGAGGGCGCCGGCACCGCCGATGGCGCAGAGCTCACGCTGCTGCTGACGCGCGTCACGGCGAGCACCGCTCGTGCGGTCAACGATCTGATCGCCGAGGAGCTCGAGCGCCGGCTCGCCACCTGGAACGAGCTGCGGACCAAGACGCAGAAGGGGGCGCCGTCGTGACCGTCGCCATGCGCGTCGCCGGCGACACCAACGTCGGCAAGATCCGCACGACGAACGAGGACTCGATGATCGTCGAGCCGGCGAAGGGTCTCTACGCCGTACTCGACGGCATGGGCGGCGCCAACGCCGGCGACATCGCGTCGCAGATGGCGCGCGATGCGCTCCACGAGTACGTCACGCAGCGCCGCGGCAGCCTCGCGCCGCGCCAGCTGCTCGAGGCCGCGATCCAGGCCGGCTCGGCCGCGGTGTACAAGGCGTCGCAGGCGAATCGCGAGCGCCACGGCATGGGCACCACCGTGGTCGCGTGCCTGATCGTCGATCCGAACCACGTCGTGGTGGGTCACGTCGGCGATAGCCGTTGCTACTTGCTCCGGCAGGGCAGGCTGCAAGCTCTGACGCGCGATCACACGATCGTCGAGGAGCTGGTCGATCGCGGCCTGCTGACGCCCGACGAAGCCGAGCGGCACCCGTACAAGAACGTGCTGTCGCGAAACCTCGGCGCGCGGCCGGAGACTCGCGTCGATCTCGTCGAGCTCGAGCTCAAACCCGGCGATCGCCTGCTGCTGTGCTCCGACGGCCTCTACGGCTATTCGTCGGTCGAGGCGATCCAGTACGTCCTCGGCTCGGGCGACGCGCCCGATCACGTCGCGCGCGATCTGATCGATCTCGCACTGCGCGGCGGCGGCGGCGACAACGTATCGACGATCGTGATCGAAGCGCCGCAGGCCGCGCCCACCGCATCGACGGTCGTCAAGACGAGCGGCGCGATGGCGTGGTGGCAGAAGCGGCAGCGCTTCCTGCAGATCGCGAAGGATCGCGGGCTGCCAAAGAATGCGATCGTCCGCGGGCTGTCACCCGACGAGGCGCTCGAGCTCGTGGGCCTCAGCTTGTGCCAGGCGATCTTCCACGATCTCGAGAAGTCGACCGGCGTCAATGTGTGGACCTTCGCGCAGAACCTCGCGGACGGCTGGTTCGAGCGCGGCGGCGAATGGGCGGCGGTGCGCAGCCTGATGGACATCCTCGGCACCTGCGCGCGCGTCTGCGTCGACGAGGTTCGCGGCTCCGACGCCCAGCTCGGCTTCTTGCTCGACGTCGCGGTCAGTCGTGCGCTGGTAGTCGCCGAGCTCGCGCTCGGAGGTCTGCTCGCCGAGCGCTTGCGGCAGGTCGACTCCGATCTGATCGAGCTCCAGTCGGTGCAGCACGGGCTCGCCGACCAGGCCGCTGCGACGGAGGATCCCGACTCCAATGCCCAGTGGGTCGATCGCCCGACGATCCCGTTCCTGCGTCCGGACCGGCCGGTCACCAACACCGGCATGTCCGAAGAGGTGATGGATGGCATGTCGAAGACGATGACGATCGCGCGGGCGCGCACCTCGCCGCGCGCCGAGCTCGTCAAGCACGTGCTGACGTCACTCTCGAAGGTTGCCGGCGACGGCGGTGGGAACTTCGCGACGGCGGTCCTCGAGGCTCGCGAGCTCTACGGCGTGCGGCCGGTCGACGATGCGGGCGTGATGCCGCTGTTCGACGCGCTCGACACCGCGCGCATCATCTCCGCGTCGAGCGTGCATCAGATCCAGGCCACCGAGGCGACGCGCGCGAAGGTCTTGCTCGCCCTGTCGACCGCACACCAGCGCCTCGTCGGTGCGTGCACCGGCCTCGTGCTCGAGGCCTCGATTCCGTATTCGGAGCGGCTGCGCGACGTCGCCGCCATCACGTCGGAGATGCGCACCCAGGTGGCGGAAGCCGAGAAGAAGCGTGCCGCTCTCGAGCGCGAGCACGCCGTCAACATCGACTCGAGCCTGCCGTGGGGATCTCGCGGCAACACGGAGTGGTAGGTGTAATGTCGGACGTCGATCTGGTGGAAGCGGTCAGCGTGTTGCGCGACGAGGTGCTCGATACCCAGGAGTACGGCGATCGCGATCCGCCCGGCTCGGAGTTCTTCGAGGCGCTGTTGCGCGCGCTCACCGTCGGTGGCGATTCCGTGCCGGGGCTCGATCTGACCTTGCACGATGCCGTCGCGCGGCGGCTCGCCTGGGGCGATAGCGAGGAGGTCGTGCTCTCGGACGCCGAGCTGGTGTTCGATCGCATGATCATCGCGTGTCAGCGCGCGTTCCGCGATCCGGCGGATCAGATGGTCGTGATCGAAGCGTCGACGCTGGTCGCGGTCACCGTCGCGCGCGTGGTGTCGATGGCCGCCGTCGCGCGTGCGTCGCGCGATCGCGCGGCCCGGTTACGCGAGGAGATGGCGCAGCGCCAGCTCAGGGAAGTGCTCGAGAAGCAGAAGGCGACGATCGCGCTCCTCGAGAGCGAGATCAAAGACTACCGCTGAGCGAGCGAGATCCGCGGTCATTTCAGTACGCACGTGACCGCGTCGAGTAACGCGTCGAGGCCGGCATCGCGATCGACAAACCGATGCAACAGGTCGTCCGAGCCGCGACCGCCAGCCGTGCGCACCACGCGTCGTGCCGAGGGTTGCACGCGCCGCACGCCGGCCATGATCGGCGGCAACCGCGGATCGGCGGCGTCGAGCTCGGCGACCACCGCATCGAGCTCGATGTTGTCGACCGCTTCCGCGATGCTGTCCTCGTCGGACGCGAACAGGACGTCCCACCCGCTGGTGACGTAGAGCGCCATCGCGCCGCGCTGGCGATGCTCGTCCCCGACGACCAGCACGCGCAGACGCTTGCCGCGTTTCTCCATCGGCCCGGTCTGGCGCGCAGCCCCGGCGACCAGCGCTTGCCACTCGCCTGGTGGCTCGATGAGCAAGATGCCCAGATACCAGCTGGGAGCCGTCGCTTCGCGCACGACGTCGCCGATCACCTCCATCGCCGTGCCGCTCACGGGATCGAGGAGGGTCAGGCTGAGGCGGGTTCCGATCGGAAACCACGCTGCCGTGTCGAGGCAAACGCCGACGTCGGACACGTCACGAGTCCGGCACACCGCCATGTCACCGCCGAGCAGCGGCACGGCCGTCGCTGCGATGTCGATGCGGTAGCGAGGCGAGCGCCGTGACAATCACAGCAGTTTGCCACGACGGCATTCGGGCAGGGTGCCCCCGACCCGGTCATGGGTCTGGGGCGTGTGGGTCGCGGCATGACAGGCCCATTCAGCGGGGGCGAATTGACCGAACGGGCCGGGCGCGCGAACCTGGAGGTATGAGAGCGGTGTTGCTCGCGTGCCTGATCTGTACGTTGCCCAGGTTCGCGATCGCGGATGAGGCCCCACCGCCCACCGAGCCGCTCGTCGAGCCGACGCCGACCCGCGAGGAGCCGGAAGACCAACCGAAGCCACCGCCGGATCAGTACGAGCGTCCCGCGCTGAAGACGCCGATCCGTCCGCGCGAGATCGTGATCGACGTGCCGGGTCTTCGCAACACGCAGCAAAAGATCGTGCTCGGCTCGCTGGTCGTCGCGGCGGTGATCTCCGGCAGCATCGGCCTCTACTTCCATCTCGATTCACGCTCCGCCGCGAACGACGTCTCGCAGTCGGTGTTCGACGGCAAGACGTGGACCGCCGATCGGCAAGCTCGGTTCGAGGAAGGCGAGCGGTCGAAGACGCGCGCCGGTGTCGGTTATGCGATCGGAGGCGCGTTCGTGATCGGCGCGGTCGTCGCGTTGATCGTGACCGAGCCGAAATCGGAGCGCGCGGTGATCCGGCCGAGGCATGCCGGGGTGACACCGATCCCCGGTGGCGCGATCGCCGGCGCGGGATGGAGCTTCTGATGCGCGCGTTCTCTCTCCTCGTCTTGCTTGGCGGCTGCAGCGCCGAGATTGCAGCCGACACGTACTTCTGCGGCCCGGAGCAGTTCTGCCCTGAAGAT
>JACCYD010001182.1 GCA_013696695.1 Deltaproteobacteria bacterium
GGCGGCGCTTCACCAGGATCGACGATCGCGGCATCACCGCCCTCGATCACGAGATACGCAAAGTTGTCCTTGAGGCACGGAACAGGAACGACGCGCATGGCGGCGACCCTAGCTCGATCTCACTCGATTGTCGTTCCGGGACGCGGGCAGGTCGCCCGGAGTAGAGTTTGCGCGTGAAGGCGATCGTCCTGCGCGAGCACGGTGGACCGGAGGTGTTGCGCGCCGAGGAGCTGCCCACGCCAGAGCCCGGCCCCGGCGAGGTGCGCGTCGAGATTCGCGCGGTCGCGCTCAACCACCTCGATCTGTGGGTGCGGCGCGGTGGTCCCGCGTTTCACCTCGAGTATCCGCATCGGCTCGGCGCCGACATCGCCGGTGTCGTCGATGCGGTTGGTCCGGGCGTCGCCATCGACGTCGGCACCAAGACGGTCGTGCAGCCCGGCTTATCGTGCATGCGGTGTCAGGCGTGCCTCGACGGTCGCGACAACCTGTGTCGCCACTACAAGTTGCTCGGCGAGAACACGCAGGGCGGCTACTGCGAATACATCGTGGTGCCGGCCACCAACATCGCGCCGTATCCGGATCGCCTCGACTTCGCGCACGCGGCATCGGGGATCCTGACGTTCATGACCGCGTGGCAGATGGTCGTGCACAAGGCGAGGGTCCAGCCCGGCGACACGGTGCTGGTGCACGGCGCCGGCTCGGGCATCGGCGTCGCGGCGATCCAGATCGCGAAGCTCTACGGTGCGCGCGTGATCGCGACCGCCGGCAGCGATCACAAGCTGACACACGCCAAGGAGATCGGTGCCGACTCGGTGATCAACTACAAGACCGCCGACTTCGCCGCGGAGTGCCGCTCCCAGACGCTCAAGCGCGGTGTCGACGTCGTGATCGAGCACGTCGGTGGCGAGGTGTTCGAGAAGTCGATCAAGGCGGTGCGCAACGGCGGGCGCATCGTCACCTGCGGTGCCACCGCCGGTTTTCATCCATCGATCGATCTCCGCCACATCTTCTTCCGGCAGCTCGAAGTGCTCGGCTCGACGATGGGTAGCAAGGGCGACCTGCTCGCGGTGCTCGCGCACATCAGCGCCGGGCGACTCGAGCCGATCGTCTACGAGAAGCTGCCTCTCGAGCGCGCGGCCGACGCTCACCGCATCCTCGAGGAGCGGTCCGCATTCGGCAAGGTCGTCCTCGAACCGTGACCGCCGCTCTGTCGCTTCGCGGCCTCGGCAAGGATTACGGCACGCGCAAGGCCGTCGGTTCGCTCGACCTCGAGGTCGTGCGCGGCGAATGCCTCGGGCTGCTCGGGCCCAACGGCGCCGGCAAGACGACGACGATCTCGATGGCCTGCGGCGTGGTGACGCCATCGCGCGGCACGGTCGCGATCGGCGGCATCGACCTCGCGCGCGATCCGCACGCCGCGAAGGCCAAGCTCGGCCTGGTGCCGCAAGAGCTCGCGATCTACGACGAGCTGTCGGCGCTTCAGAACCTTCGCTACTTCGGAGCGCTCTACGGCCTGCGCGGCGCGGCGCTCGCGTCGAAGATCGACTGGGCGCTCGGCGCCGTCGGGCTCTCCGATCGCGCGGTCGAGCCGACGAAGCGTTACTCGGGCGGCATGAAGCGGAGGCTGAACCTCGCCGCCGGCCTCGTTCACGAGCCGGAGCTCCTCGTGCTCGACGAACCGACCGTCGGTGTCGATCCGCAATCGCGCAACCACATCTTCGAGACCGTCAAGGCGCTGCGTGCGAAGGGCATGACCGTCGTCTACACGTCGCATTACATGGAGGAGGTCGAGGCGCTGTGCGATCGCGTCGCGATCATGGACGGCGGTGCGATCGTCGCCACCGGCACGATCGCCGAGCTGATCGCGCAGCACGCGGGCAAGGGCATCTCGGTCGCGCTCGCGGGGAAACCGGACGCGATCGCGGCTGCGATGAAGGCGGCGGCAGCGCACGGGACGATCGATGCCGCGGACGCTGTCGGCAGAGATGGCGGCTTGGTTGGCGCGGTTTCGAGCACGCTACGGATCGTCCCGACGGCGGGCCTCGCTCCGTTGCTCGCCGCGATCGAAGGCGCCGGCGCGACGATCGCGCGAATCGAATCGCGCGAGGCCAATCTCGAGACCGCGTTCCTCAAGCTCACCGGCAAGACGCTCCGCGACGAGGCCGCATGAACTGCATCAAGGTGAGTCCGGCTGCCCCGACCCGCATTGGGGTGTTCCAGCGAGCCGTCAGTACAAATGTACTGACGGCTGCCCTCGAGGGGGCTCAGGGGAGTCCGGC
>JACCYD010001190.1 GCA_013696695.1 Deltaproteobacteria bacterium
GCGCAAGGGCGAGCTCGTGCGCTCGAAGCAGCTGTGGGCGCGCGCCGCGAATGAGGGCGGCACGCTTCACACCACGCGCGATCACCTGTTGCGTCTGCTGCGCGAGCCGGCGTCCGATACCGATAGCTCCGACGAGCTGTCCGAGGCGTACGCCGCGGCGGCGCAGGCCGAGCTCGATTCGCGCTGCACGTCGGCGCTGTGGTGTGCGCGCGGCATCGTCGATCTCGCGCGCGGAAGCATCGCAGAAGCCGAAGTGTCGCTGAGCAAGGCGACCGAGCAGGCACCGAACGATGCGTTCGCACGCGCGGCGCTCGTCAACGTGTACCGCGCGAACAAGCGCCACGATCTGCTCGCCGCGATGCTCGACGAGCTCGCCAGCAAGCTCGCGAGCAAGGAAGCGCGGACGGCGGCGGCACGCGAGACTGCGGAGCTGCTCGACGAGATGGGCGATCCGGCCGGGGCCCGCGCCAGCCTCGAGCGGCTGATCAAGGATCAGCCCGACAACGTCGACAACGTGATCGCACTCGCGAGGATGTGCGATCGCGACAAGGTGTTCCTGCGCGCGATCGAGCTGCGCAAGCGCGCGATCGAGCTGCTCCAGGCTCCCGAGCGCAAGGCGGAGCAGTGGATGGCGATCGCGAAGAGTGCCGAGGCCGCCGACGATCGCACCACAGCGCTCGCCGCACTCTCGGCTGCATCGTCGCTCGGTGCCAACCACGCACTCGGCGAGCAGGCGCGGCTGCATCGCAGCACCGGCGATCTCGAAGGTGCGCTCGACATCGTGCGCAACGAGCTCGCGTCGGATCCTCCGATCGCGCGCCGCATGAAGCTGCAGAGCGAGCTCGCGCAGCTGCTGACCGAGCTCGGCCGCGATCCCGAGGACGTCGTCGCCGCGTACCTCGACATGCTCGGCGTCGAGCCCGATCAGACGGAAGCGCTCGCCGGCATCGAGGCGCCGGCACGCGCGCTCGGCTTGTGGGACGAGCTCGCGCGCGCGTTTCGAGGTGCACCAGCGACGCCGCGCAACCTCGAGGTGCTCGCCGAGGCGCTCGCGAAGATCGCCGAGTGGCCGGAGCTCGCCGAGGTCAAGCGCAAGCAGCTCGAGGCCGCCACCGCACCCGCCGAGAAAGCCGGTCGCGCCGCCGATCTGGCGCGCCTCTACGAACAAGAGCTCGGCGACATCGAGACCGCGATCCGCATGCTCGTGATCGCGCAAGCGGCGCTGCCCGACGAGGGGCGCCAGCAGGATCTCGTGCGGCTCCTGCGCGATGGCCAGCGCTGGGCGGAGCTTGCACAGGTGCTCGAGCGCGAGCTCCCCACGATCAAGCTAACCGAGACCGACCGCGTGATCGCGACGCTGCTCGAGCTCGCCGACCTGCGCGCGACCAAGCTCGACCAGAAGTCCGAGGCGATCCAGGCGTACGAGGCCGTCCTCGAGCGGCAAGGCAACGAGCCCACCGCCGCGGCCGCACTCGAGCCGCTGTACGAACAGACCGGCCGCGATCGCGAGCTGGCGCGACTCCTCGAGGTCCGCGCCGAAGCGACGGAGGAACCGATCGCGCGAGGCGCGTTGTTCGCACGCGTCGCGACGCTGCGCGCGAATCGCAACGACATCGAGGGCGCGCTCGCCGCGTACAGCGCCGCCTTCAGCGCCGATCCCTCGAACCGTGACGTGTTCACCGCGATGGAGCGCGTCTGCTACAAGGCCGAGCGCTGGGCGGTCGCGATGCAGCTCTACGAGAACGCGATCCGGCACGTCGAGAGCGGGCAGTCGCGCGCATATCGGCTCGGCGATCTGTATCTGCGGCGCGGCAACGTGCAGCTCAACTTCCTCGGTCAGCCGGGGGAGGCGATGGCGTCGTATCAGAAGGTCGTCGAGGTCGATTCGCAGCCGGCCGGCGCGGTCAAGGCGCTCGAGGACATGTGCAAGGCAACCGGCGATTACTCGCCGCTGATGACCGCCTACGAGCGCCGCGCCGATTTTCAGAAGGACACCCAGCGTAAGACCGACGCGCTGCGTGCCGCCGCGGCCCTCGCCGATACCCACCACGACGATCGCCGGTCGGTGGGCTTCACGAAGAAGCTGCTCGCGATCGATCCGAAAGACATCCAGGCCCAGCAGAAGCTCGAGGCCTACTACGACATCGCGCAGGATCAGAGCGGGCTCGTCGAGGTGCTCAAGATGCAGCTCGGCCAGCACGAGCTGCCAGTCGATGACAAGATCCAGCTGCTCAAGAAGATCGCGCGCGCGGCTGAGAACGAGGCGCGCGATGTCGCCACCGCCACCGAGTACTACCAGAAAATCCTCGAGCTCAAGGAGAACGATCGCGACGCGCTCGACGCGCTCGGGCGGATCTACGAATCGACCGAGCAGTGGGCAGAGTTCATCGAGATCACGCGAAAGCAGATCAAGGTCACCGGCGATCGCAACACCCGCGCGTTGCTCTACTTCCGCTGCGGCTCGGTGCTCGAGGCGAAGTTCTCGCGCGAGCAAGATGCGATTCGCTACTACCAGGAAGCGATCAAGACGTCCGCCGCGTGCCTGCCGGCGGTGCACGGCCTCCGCGATCTGTATCGTCGTCGCGAGGAGTGGCCCCGCGTGATCGAGACGCTCGAGCTCGAGGTCAAGCTGTGGCAGGACGACAAGGAGCGGGCCGGCGTGTTCGCGCAGATCGGGCGCATCTACGAGAAGCAGCTCGGCGACGTCGAGCAAGCGATCAACTTCTACGACAGCGCGCTCGCGATCGACCCCGACTGCCTGCCCGGTAATCAAGCGCTGTTCGAGCACTACTTCGATCATGGCGAGTGGGAGAAGGCGCTGCCGATCGGCACCGCGCTCGCGCAGAAGGCGATGCGCGAGGGCGATCCCACGACCCGCAGCGAGTTCTTCCGCAAGCGCGGCGTGGTCGCGCGAATGACCGGCGATCCACGCGCCGCGGCCGATTCACTGGTCTACGCGCTCGAGATTCGTCCGATCAACCCGTCCGCCCTCGACGATCTCGGATCGCTCGCCGGCGAAGCACCCGACGCGTGGGATTTCGAGAGCACGTATCGCGAGCTCGACAAGCTGTATCGCAAGCGCGACGACGCCGGGCCGTTGCTCGCGCGCGTGCACATCGGTCGCGCGAAGATCATCGAGCGTGCCGGCGATCTAGATCAGGCCGCGGAGCTGTATCGGCAGGCGGTCGAGCTCGCACCGGGCGACTTCACGGTGCTACTCGCGCTCGTCGAGTTTCACGCCGACATGCGCCACTGGTCGCAGGCGGTCACCGCGATCCAGCAGTTCGTCGGTGCCGGTGCGGCATCGCCGGCGGATCTGATCTCGGCGCTGATGCGGCAGGCCGCGATCCTCGCGGACGGCGAGATGGATCCCGCGCGCGCGATCGAAGTCCTCCACGAGGTGCTGCGCTCCGAACCGGCGCACCAGGACGCGTACTACTTGCTCGCGCAGCAATATTTCCTCGCCACGCAATACCCGGAGGCGCGCGCCGCGATCGAGCGCGTGATCGAGCTCGCGACCGCGCCGGGCATGCCGCTCGAGGCGCCCGCGCTCGCGCGCTACTACTACTACAAGGGTCGCATTCTCGAAGCCGCCGGCGATGCGCGCTCCGCCGCGCCGCAATATCGCCGCGCCACCGATTACGACCCGGGCTATGCGCCGCCCGCCCTGATCCTCGCGCGCCGTGCCGCCGACGGTGGTGATCAACGCACCGCGGAGACGCTCCTGATCGAAGCCGCGCACTCGGCGATGGCGCAAGGCGGTCCACGCGCCGCCGTGCCACTGCAGCGCGGCCTCGCGCGCATCCTGCTCGCCTCGGGCGATCGCCCCGCCGCGATCGAGGCGTATCGCGGAATCCTCAACGTCGAACCCAGCGCGAGCGATCGCGTCGCACTCGCGGAGATCTACGCGGTCGACGATCCGCAGCGGGCGATCACCGAGCTGAGAAAAGTGCTCGAGAGCGACATCCACCACGCCCCGGCGTATCGCCTGCTCGCATCGTTCCACAACCGGCTCGGCGAAGCGGATCGCGCCGGTCGCGTGCTCACCGCGCTCGATCTCCTCGGGTTCGCCGAGGAGACGGATCGCCAGACGTTGCAGCGCGTGAAGGGCGTGATCTCGAGCGAACCGTTCACGCGCGTGCTCGACGACGCGCAGCGCGAGCAGTACTTGCTGACGCAAGCCGCACGCGAGCCGCTCGGCGAGGTGTTCACCGCGTTCGCGGAGCAACTCTCGGGCTACATCGCGCAGCCGTCGCTCGGCGGCAACCTGGTTCCCGCGCACGCGTCGGGGCATCCACGCCTCCCGTCGCTGGTCGCCGAGGTCGGCGGCTTGTTCGAGACGCAGGCCGAGGTGTTCGTCGGCGACAAGGTGCCGGGGCTCGCGGCGGTCACCGCGTTTCCGCGCAAGCTGCTCGTGGTCGATCGCACGCTGCTCGACGAGGGCGATGCGGGCCTCCGGTTCTTGCTCGGCTACGCGTTCGAGGCGATCCGCGGTCGCTACGCGACGCTGCTCCAGGTCGGCGCGCGCCAGCGCCGCG
>JACCYD010001200.1 GCA_013696695.1 Deltaproteobacteria bacterium
GCCTTGACCGGTGCGATCGTCTTCACGAAGTTGTCGATGTCGTCCCAATCTTTGTGGCCGCACAGCGCCTGCGTGCCGTCATCGGCGAGCTCCTTGAGCGGCTTCTGCAGACCACCGATCGCGGCGCCGGCCTGCGCGAGCGCGACCTGGGTCTCCTTGTCGAGCTGGTTGCAGTCGGCGAGCGTCGGTGCGCTGGTGATCGCGCCGAGTCCGCCGGAGACGTCGCGCGTGTTGCGTTCGAAGTCGTGATGCTCGTCGAAGATGCCGGTCCAGTTGAAGATGCGCTGCTTCTGGGCACCCGCCCCGTGCGAGAACGAGCCGTCCTGCGAGGTCGTCTGGCGCGGGCCCGAACCGAATACCCAGGTGATGTTGTCGGTCAAGCCGTCGGGGTGACACGAGCCGCACGACGACCAGCCTTCGCCGCCCTTCGCGCCGTTCTGCTGTGCCGCGCTCCACCGGCCGCGGCCGGTAAAGTAGAAGCGCTTGCCGCGCTGCACGCTGGATTCGATCGCGTTCGCCGGCGCGGGCGCCGCTTCGAACGTCGCCGTCATCGACTGCGCCGACAGATCGACGACGCCGAGCCGCCGCGAGAGCCAGCAGTTGACGTAGGCGATGCCCCTCGCGCTGTCGATCACGACGCCCGTAGGGTTCTGGCACTTGCCGATCGCATCGTTGCCTGCGAGATCGATTTGCTTGTTCTGCGTCGAGCCGATCTCGACGGTGTCTCCGAACGTGATGCGCTGCATGACATCGCCTGCGCGGCCGATCGCATATGCGACGTTCGAGTCCGCGACGAAGTCGATGTCCGAAAGCTCGCCGGGGATGAACCGCGGTGACGCCGCCGACGGCGACGGAATCGCATCGTAGATCTTGCGCGCCAGGTTGACCGAGCCGCTCGCGTCGCGCACCTCGGTGCCGGTCGCGAGATCGGCGACGTAGACGACGGGATAGACGTTGTTGTCGAACCGCGCCGGGCCGTCCGGTGACGCCGACACGCTCGTGATGTAAAGCCTGCCGTTCGCCACGGCGACCGCCGACAGCTGGTTCGGCGAGGTCAGCAGCGTCGGCGCATCGGCCACGCCGCCCTTCGTGAAGCCGCTGAGCAGCGGCGCGAGCTCGATCTGCTTGGTCTCCTCGAGGTTGGCGAGCGAATACGTGCGCACCACACCGAGGCGGCCATCGTCCTTCGATTCCTTACCGGGGACCGGCGTGCCGAAGAACTGCGTCACGACGAGCGTCTCGTCGGCATCGGTGTCATCCCCGTTATTGGTGACGAGCAGCGCGCGCGGGCGATCGACACGAAAAGATCCCTCCAGCGTCATCGTCCCGGTGTCGATCACCGAGACCCGACCTTCAGCGAGCTCTGCCACGAACAGTTGCTTGCCACTCGGCGACAGCGCGAGTGCGACCGGCTCCGAGCCGACGTCCACCGTGGCATCGACGGCCGGCGTGCCGCCATCGATCCCGGCGATCCGCACGACCGTGCCGTCGGCGCGGTTCGCGACGTACGCGACGGTGCTGTCCGGTGCGATCACCACGGCCGCGGGCGCGCCGCCGGTGACCAGCTTCGAGAGCCGCGCGTGATCCGACGTCTGGAACACGGCCAGCGAGTTGTCCTCCGGGTTCACCATCGCGACGCGTCCGCCATCCTCGGAGAGTGCGATCGTGCTCGAGCGCGAGATCCGCGTCGCCACCGGGCCATCGTCGTTGTTCGGAGCGGTTGCAGCACCACATCCGACACCACCTCCGAGCGCTAGCGCCCCACACACGGCGAGTGCCAGACGCTGCTCGTAACTATTCGAATCATCGGCCATCTTTGCTGTTTCTCCTTCTCTGCCGTGAAGAGGAATGACTGCTTCGAGGTCGCATCGAACATGCGCGTGAACCCGGTATGTGCTCGGCGCGCGAGCGAAAAAAAGTTTGTTTGCGACACCGCGCGCGATCGGCCTCGCGACGAGCTGCGCAGGTCGTTGCGACATCCACCCGTGAGGCTCCTCTCCGACGTAGACTGGGTAATGCGCTGGGTCGGGATTGTGATCGTGACTGCCTGCTCGTACACCGCGCCGCCCACCGAGACGCCGGTCGACGGCGCCCCCGCGGACGAGATGGTCGCGGATCCGTGTGCGGTCACCGCGATCGCCGCGTACGGCGCACACACCTGCGTGGTGCGTGCGGATGGCAGCGTGTGGTGCTGGGGCAACGACGATCACCTCGAGCTCGGTGTCGCCAGCTCGACGAGCTGCACCACCGACGACGTGCCGTGTTCGCCGTCACCGCTACAAGTCTCGATCGCTCCTGCAACCGCGATCGGCATGGGGGACGAGCAGACGTGCGCGACCACGGCGAATGGCACGATGTGCTGGGGCCGTAATGAAGATGGCGAGCTCGGCACCGGTTCGAGCGAGCGAGGCACGCTGCCGGTGCTGGTGCCGGCGCGCGCGGGTGCGGTCGAATTCGTCGGCGGTCAAACGCACCTCTGCTCGCGCGATCAGGCCTCGACCGTGAGCTGCGCGGGAAACAATCAGCTCGGCGAGCTCGGCGACGGCACGGGTGCGCAGCAGGTCACGCCCGTCAGCGTCGAGCTCGGCGGCGGGGCGACGACCATCGGCGGTGGTTACAACCACACCTGCGCGATCGTCGGCGGGATCGTGTCGTGCTGGGGAAGCAACACGAGCAATCAGGTCGATGCGTCCTCGGATGCGATCAAGCTCGCGCCCGTCGCGCGCACCGACATCACCAACGCCGTCCAGGTGGTCGGCGGAGTCTCGCATTCCTGCGTGCGACTCGCCGATCAGACGGCGATGTGCTGGGGTGGCAATGACGAGGGGCAACTCGGCGACGGCACCACGACCAACACCACGGTCCGGACGCCGACGCTCGTCGCGCTTACCGGGATCGAGGCCCTGTCGGCGGGTGTCGATCACACGTGCGCGCTGGCCGGTGGTCAGGTGTCGTGCTGGGGCGAAAACTACACTGCCCGGCCCGCCGTCGTGGCGCTGCCGGGACCTGCGACGCTGATCGCATCGGGCAGCTACCACGACTGCGCGGTGTTGACGGACGGCTCCACCTGGTGCTGGCACTGGCAAGCCTTCGGTCAGCTCGGCAACGGCACCATCGATGATCAGTTTGCCACCGTCGCGGTACAAGCAGTCACGTGTCCTTGAAGCTCCGTGAGCGGATACCCCGGCGTATTGAACCCGAGCACGTGCGACCATGGCGCGGTGCGAATTCTCTCGCTAGTCGTCCTCTGCACGATGGCGTGCGGTCGGCTCGGCTTCGAGAACCGGCTCGAGACGGACGGCGCGATCGACGGTGTGCCCGACGCGTTGCAAGGAGATTGCTGGGCGGTGTGGAAGACCGGCGCGCCGCGGTTCTCGACGCCGGTTCCGGTCGCCGAGCTCGCGCTGCCAGACAAGCAAGGCAACCCGTGGCTCGCGCCGGATGGCAGGACGCTCTACTTCGACAGCGGCACCGGTGACACCGAGATCTTTCGGACCACGCGCGCAGCTCGCGACATGCCGTTCGGAACGCCGGAACAGATCACCGAGCTGACGAGCGCCGTCGAGGACACCAGCTTTTCGATGACCGCAGACAACACCCTCGCCGTGATCAGCTCGTCACGTGGCGGCGCGTCGGGCTTCGATCTGTTTCAGACCCAGCGCGCCGGGGTAGGTGCCGTGTTCGACCCGGTCGATGCGACGCCGTTCGGCAACGTGACCTCGAGCGAGAACGAGTTCGATTCGTTTCTCACGCCCGATGGGTTGCGGCTGTACTACGCGCAGAGCGCGCCGACGGGGCAGGTGATCCAGACCACCTCACGGCAGCAGCGGTCGGACGTGTTTCGCCTGCCGCAACGGTTGATGGGTACGGGTACGTTCGCGGTCGAAGCCGATCCGAAACTGGATCTCCACGAGCTCGTCCTCGTGTTCTCCGCCAATATCCCGCTGCAGCTGTTCGCCGCGGTGCGCGGTGTGAGCGACCAGGATTTCGGGACGCCGTTCGCGCTCACCGATCTTGCGGGGCCGGGCCACGACGCTGACCCGGCGTTCTCGCCCGATGGTTGCGAGCTGTTCTGGATCTCGGATCGCGGCGGCGATCGCGACCTCTACCACGCGAACGTGATCCCCTAGGGAGACGACAGGATCACGCCGAGGGCGTTCGCGTCGCCGTCGGCGAACAGCACGTCGAGGCGACCGTCGCCGTTGACGTCGTCGAGCGCGATCGACTCGGGATTGTCCGCGGCACCGATCGGCTGGACCGCCGAGAACCCGGCGTCGCCGTTGTTGGTCACCAGGCCGACCGCGTCGAGATCGCGCATCGCCACGACGAGATCGAGATCGCCATCGCCGTCGACATCGCCCGCGGCGACCGCCTGCGGAAATGCGGCGGGTGCGATGGGAACGACTTGCTGTGATGCGAAGCCACCGGCGATACCTAGCAGCACGCTGAGGTCGTTGCTGAACGTGTTCGCCGAGATCAGGTCGAGCCGGCCATCGCCATCGAGATCTGCGATCGCGATCGAATCCTCCGGCCCGTCACCGACGGGAAAGGTCACCGGGCTCGCGATCGCTCCGCCGGTGTTGTCGAACACGCCGATCGCATCGGCGCCGTGGGCCGCGATCACGATCTCGGGCGCGCCATCCCCGTCGAGATCGCCGATCGAGATCGCGTGGGGATTGAGCGGCGCAGCGAGGTCCACCGCCGCGGCGAACGTGCCGGTGCCGGTGTTCGAGAGCCGGCTCACGGTACTGGCCACGAAGTTCGCGGTGACCAGATCGATGTCGCCGTCGCCATCGAGATCACCGGCCGCGATCGAGAACGGTCCCATGCCGACCGCGATCGTCACCGGCGCGGCGAGCACGCCAGCACCGGTGTTGCGCAGGATACTGACGGTGTTGTCGGTGATGTTGGATGCCGCGACGTCGACGCGACCGTCGCCATCGAAGTCGGCGAGCGCGATGCAGTTGGTGCCGGTACCGGACGGGCTCGCCGGCAAGCCCATGAACTGACCCATCGCGTTGAGGAACACGGTGACCGTGCCCGAGGTGGTGTTCGCGACCACGGCGTCGAGATCGCCGTCGCCGTCGAGATCCGCGAGGCGCACCGCGCGCGGGGCCATCCCGGAAGGTGAGGTCTTCGGTGGTTGCACGCAGATCTCGCCTGGCGCCGCGACGCCATTGCCGCACGCCGATTCGGTGCAGTTCGAATCGCAACCGTCGCCCTCCGTGGCGTTGCCATCGTCGCAACCTTCGCCGACATCCGCCACGGCATCGCCACAGCTCTCGAGGGTGCATGCGGTCGTGCAGCCATCGCCGTCGACGGTGTTGCCGTCGTCGCAGGTCTCCGCACCGGCGACGACCTCGTCGCCACACACCGCGCTGGTCACGCTGGCGCCACATCCAGAGGCGAGCAGGCTGACCAGGAGCAGGCGCATGGCCCCCTCATGATACGAGCAATGGGGGTGGTGGCGGTGACGAAGAAGTAACGGCTTGGCCGCGCTAGCTCTCGGCGCCAGCGGCCTTCGGCTCTTTCGAATACGTGATCAACGGGGTGCCGTGCTTCTCGATCACATCCTCGTTGATGATCACTTCGTTCACGGACTGACCCGGCGTGTCGAACATGATGTCGAGCAGCGCGCTCTCGAGGATCGCGCGGAGGCCGCGAGCGCCGCTCTTCTGCGTGGCCGCCATCGACGCGACCTTGACCAGCGCGCCCTTGCCGAACTTGAGCTTGACGCCGTCCATCTCGAACAGCTTCTGGTACTGCTTCACGAGCGCGTTCTTCGGCTGCGTGAGGATCTGGACCAGCGCGTCTTCCGACAGCTCGTGGAGCGGGGCGATCACCGGAAGGCGACCGATGAACTCGGGGATCATGCCGTACTTCAGCAGATCCTCGGGCTCGGTCTCCTGGATCAGCTCCCACTGCGAGCGCTCGACCTTCTTGTTCATGCCGGCGCCGAAGCCGATCAGCTTCTGACCGATGCGGTTCTCGATGATGTCCTCGAGGCCCGTGAACGCACCGCCGCAGATGAACAGGATGTTGGTCGTGTCGACCTGGAGGAACTCCTGCTGCGGGTGCTTGCGTCCGCCCTTCGGCGGCACCGACGCCGTGGTGCCCTCGATGATCTTGAGCAGCGCCTGCTGCACGCCCTCACCCGAGACGTCGCGCGTGATCGACGGGTTGTCGGACTTGCGCGCGATCTTGTCGATCTCGTCGATGTAGACGATGCCG
>JACCYD010001248.1 GCA_013696695.1 Deltaproteobacteria bacterium
AGAGCCCCGCCCTCGGAGAGCCCGAGGGGCCAGGGGTCCTCGAACCACCCCCACTGGAGAACGCCACCATGTTTATTGCGTACGAGATCGCGAAGGAACTGATCGTCTCACTGCGGCCGATCGTGCCCGCCATCAAACGCCACGATGCGGATCTCGCCGATCAGCTGCGTCGTGCAGCGCAGAGCGTGCTGCTGAATCTCGGCGAGGGAAAGAAGTTCGCGAACGGGAACCGGCGCAAGCACTACGAGATCGCGCAGGGCAGCGCGAACGAGGTGAAGGCCGCGCTCGATGCTGCCGAAGCGTGGGGCTGGCTCGAGGTGCGCGGCGCCGAATGGGCGCTGGTCGATCGGTTGCTCGCGGTGCTGTGGAAGTTGACGCACGCGCCATCGATCCAACAGCTCGCGCCCCGAAAGCGGCCGTAGCGATCTCAGCAATCAGGGCGACGGCTGCAAGTCACGCAAGTAGTCGTCCGCAGCCGCGCTCTCGGGTAGCCTTAGATCATGGTCGGTCCCGCGAAGAAGTACGTCGACGAGCTGTTGAAGCTGCCGCCCGACGAGCGCTCTGAAGCTGCCGAGGCGCTTCTCCTCAGCTTGGAGCAGGAGCCCGAGCCCGACGATGATGCGGCGATCGCGACGGCGTGGGCGAAGGAGATCGAGAAGCGGATCGAGGACAACGAGTCCGGCATTCCGGCCGAGACCGTGTTCGCCGAGGCCCGCGCCCGACTTCAGAAGCCGACGTGAAGACGATCGAGTTCGCCCCCGCCGCACGCGCCGAGCTTGATGCAGCCGCCGATCGATACGAGATGGAACGTCCAGGCCGTGGCGCGCGCTTCTACGCTGCCGTCGAGCGAACGGTGAAGATGATCGTTCAATTCCCTGCCGTCGGACCGCTGTTTCCCGGTATTCGAGCCGATCTCGGCGTTCGCCGTCGCATCGTGCGCGGCTTTCCGTTCGTTGTGGGCTACCGAGTGATCGCCGAAACAATCCGCATCGAGGCTGTAGCTCACATGCATCGACGACCTGGCTACTGGCGTTCGCGTGTTCGCTAATGACCGTTAGCCCGTCAAGCCCCGTCACGCGGTGAGGTCGCGCCGTCCATCACGAGCGTTGCTTGGACCGTTTGTCCGTCGAGCACGGTCACCTGCGTTGATGGCGAATCCTCGTGGGTGCCCTTGATCATGTAGTCGCCGGGCGCCACGTCGAGCTCGAAGTGGCCCTCCTTGTCGACCAACGCAAACCGCGCGAGCAGAGGCTCGTCAGCCCGCACTACAGCCGCCGCCGAACGAAGGTTGCGGATCGTGCCTGCGATGCGACCGCGACCGAGGAGCACGAAGTCGAGCGTCGCATCGGCGTGCGGTAGTGCGCAGATCGCCGAGTGACCTGCCGTCGGATGCGTTGCCTGCACGATCTCGGGAAACGTCTCGTTGTGATCCGTATCGACGCCATCGAGCGTGTACGCACCCGTGGCGTCGGTTCTCGTTTCGTACCGGCCGTGGAACCAGTTCTCGAGTTGAAGCCCCCGGCTCATGAAGGCGAGCCGACCGACGAACACGCGTGCGTCGGCAACGGGGGCACCCGAGCGATCGCGCACGAAGCCGGTGATGCGGTCGCCGCGCTCGAGCACGACATCTCCCAGATCGATCGTCTCGTTCCCGGTGACGAGGATCTCCTCCGTGATGGCAAGACGTGTTCCAGGACCGATCAGCGAGAGTCGCCGCGTTCCCGCAGGAACGTGTGGAAGCGCGAAGCGACCGTCCTCGGCTCTCACGCCGCTGGGCGGCCCGCACACGTTTGACGATCTGGGAAGCGGACGTGGTGTCGAATGCCTGCCCTGTTCCAGAACTAGCCGAACGCCGAAGTAAGGGACCGGCGCACCATCGAGCAGAACGCGACCGACAATCGTCGCGCCGGCAGGCAGCACCAGCTCGAGCGCCATCTCGCCCGGGCGTGCGCGAAGGATCACGTCCTTTCGCAGAGACTCCCAGCTCGCGATCACCTCGACCTCGCCCGTGGCTCCGATCTCACGGCTCTCGAAGCGACCGTCGCGGTCGGCTCGACCAGCCCAGTCGTACATCCTGACCTGCGGCCGGCACACGCGAACGTGGGCACCGGCCGCGGGTCGGCCTTGGTCATCGATGACGACCCCGGCGATCCGACCGTAGACCGCGTTCTCCAGTGGGCTTCCCACGCGGAGGACCAGATCGCGTTGCGGCGTCTGTCCATCGCAGTCGACCGTCAACGTCTGGCTCACGCGCCATGGGCTCGACCTGGCTTCGATCTGATACCGACCGGCACCGATGCAAACGCTCCACGAGCCGTCGGCGTGCGGGCCGGTTTCGGCGCCGAGCTCCTGCGTCGGCCCGGTGAGAATCACGGCGACGTCGCTGATCGGGCTTCCACTCTGATCGACCACGCGCCCGCAAACCTCGGCTCCTCGCTCGAGCTCGAACGTTTGCTCGACCACTCCGCCGGCATCCTCGCCGTCGAGCAACAGGCGTTTCGTGTCGAACTGCAGCTGCAGGCGATGCGTGGCTCTGCCGTCGGCGAGGACGTGGCCGGTGATGCTTATGGGCGGAATGCCACGGATCGTTGCGATGCCGTGCTCGTCGGTGACTGCGCGGAGCGGTCGGGAAAGAACCACGGTGGCACCGGCGAGAGGCTGTCCATCCGCGAGCACGCGAGCGATGAGCGTGGTGCCGCGGCGCATCCGCAGCTCCACGTCTTCCTCGGTGTTGACGTGGACGAAGGGCGTGTAGCAGTCCCCTTCGCGCGCCCACATCCAGTACGACTTCGTTCGCTCGAGGCCGTCGAATGCGAACCTGCCGTCAGCATCGGTCATGGCGCTGTGTGGCTGCGGGCTCGAGATGACATGAACACCGGCGAGTGGTTGTCCGTCCTCGCCCAGCACCCGCCCGCGCACCCCGTACGTTTCACTCATCGCTCGACGAGTATGCGACGGGATCAAGAAGAACCGTGCGTCCCGCCAGCCGTCACGTGGGCACCCTCATAAATCTATGTGAATCCGCGCGTTATCGAAGGGCACGAATTGCCCGACGAATTCTGCCAACGATTTACTGTCGGCGGCAGGATCCTGATGTGAGCCACAAGCTCGAACCGGATGCGCTGCTGGCCGACGCGGCCTGGCTGCAGCGGCTCGCGCGAAGTCTTTCGGGCACAGAGGCTGATGCGGACGACCTTCGACAAGAGTCGTGGATCGCGGCGTGGCGGAAGGGCCCCGAGACCGATCGCTCACTCAGGCCGTGGTTGACGAAGGTCGTCCGCGACTTCGCGGCCATGCGCCGGCGGAGCGATCGGAGGCGCGAGGCACGCGAGAAGGTTGTCGAGCACCACGACGTCACTCCGCCGGATGTCCTCCTCGAGCAGATGCGGATGC
>JACCYD010001249.1 GCA_013696695.1 Deltaproteobacteria bacterium
GAGAACGTCAGCGGCGCCAACGTCGTGGTGATTTCGTCCGCGGTCAAGGCGACAAACCCCGAGGTCGTCGAAGCCAGGCGCTCGCATATCCCGGTGATCCCGCGCGCCGAGATGCTCGGCGAGCTGATGCGGATGAAGTACGCGATCGCGGTCGCCGGCGCGCACGGCAAGACCACGTCGACGACGATGATGCACACCGTGATGATGGCTGCCGGGCTCGATCCGACGGCCGTCATCGGTGGGCGCGTCAACTCGCTCGGGCTCGCGAACGCGCGGTGGGGCAAGAGCGATTACCTGGTCGCCGAGGCCGACGAGAGCGATGGCTCGTTCCTGACGCTGTCGCCCACCTGCGCGATCGTCACCAACGTCGATCCCGAGCACCTCGACTACTACACGACGTTCGACAACGTGAAGAAGGCGTTCACCGACTTCTGCAATCGCATCCCGTTCTTCGGCATGTCCGCGTTGTGTCTCGATAACGCGGGCGTCAAGGAGATCATCCCGAACCTGACGAAGCGCTTCGTCACGTTCGGCATCTCGTCGCAAGCCACCTATCGCGCGCGCAACATCCGCCACGAGGGCATGCACACCAAGTTCGTCGCGTGGCGCCATGCCGACGAGCTCGGCGAGGTCACGTTGCCGATGCCCGGCTCGCACAACGTGCTCAACGCGCTCGGGGTGCTCGCGATCTCTGACTTCCTCGCGCTGCCGTTCGAGACGTTTGCGAAGGCGATCGGACAGTTCGAGGGCGTCGCGCGCCGCTTCACCGTGCGCGGCATCGTCGGCAACGTCACCGTCGTCGACGACATCGGCCACCACCCCGCCGAGGTCAAGGCCACGTTGTCGGGCGCACGCTCGGCGTTCGCCGGTCGTCGCGTGATCGCCGCGTTCCAGCCGCATCGCCACACGCGCACGCGCGATCAGCTCCCCGAGTTCGCGCGCGCGTTTCACGACGCCGACAAGGTCGTGATCTGCGACATCTTCGCCGCTGGCGAGAAACCGATCGACGGCGTGTCGAGCGAGGTGCTCGTCAAGCTCGCGCGCGATGCCGGCCACAAGGACATCACGCACATCCCGCGCCGCGAGGACGTCGCCGCCTGGCTCGACTCGCACGCGCAGTCCGGCGATCTGGTGATCACGCTCGGCGCCGGCAACATCCAGCTGTCGTGCAACGAGGTGATCGATCTCCTCGAGAAGCGCCTCGGTGCGGCGACCAAGAAGAACTTGGTCCGCATCGACGAGTCGAGCGCCACGGTCGCGCGGTGACGCACATCGAGCGCGACGTCTCGCTCGCGCCGCTGACGACGCTCGGCCTCGGGGGCGCGGCGAAGCGATTCACGCGCGTGTTCGAGCTCGCGGAGCTGCGCCAGGCCTTGCACGCCGCCGGCGATGATCCGGTGTTGATCCTGGGCGGTGGCTCGAACCTCGTCGTGCGCGACACCGGATTTCCTGGGCTGGTGATCCAGCTCGCGATCGACAAGATGCGGCTGGTGTCGGATCGCAAGACCGCGGTGGTCTCGGTGTCCGCGGGCGTGGTGTGGGACGCGTTCGTCGCGCAGATGGTCGGAGCTGGCTACGCGGGGCTCGAGTGCATGTCGGGGATCCCCGGTCTGGTCGGCGCGACGCCGATGCAGAACGTCGGCGCATATGGCCAGGAAGTCTCCGACACCATCTTGTTCGTGCGCGCGCTCGATCGCGAGACCGGCGACATCGTCGAGCTCGACAACGCGGCGTGCGAGCTCGCGTATCGCACGAGCCGGTTTCGCGGGACACACGCCGGCCGCTTCGTGATCGTCGAGGTGGTGTTCGGGCTCGCGCAGAGCAGGACTTCGGCGCCGATCAAGTATCCCGAGCTGTCGAAGGCGCTCGGCATCGCCGACGGCGGGGTCGCACCACTCGCGGCCGTGCGCGACACGGTGATCCGATTGCGCCGCGGCAAGGGCATGGTCGTCGATCCGGGCGATCCGGAATCGCGCAGCGCCGGCTCGTTCTTCACCAATCCGATCGTGGATGCCGCGACGGTCGCGCAGCTCGGGACGCGCGTCGTTGCGACGTTCCCGAGCTGGCCCGCACCCGGCGGCCACACCAAGCTCGCCGCCGGTTGGCTGATCGAGCGCGCCGGGTTCGCGAAGGGATACACGCGCGGTCGCGTCGGCATCTCGCACAAGCACGCGCTCGCGCTGGTCAACCGCGGTGGTGGCACCGCGACGGAGCTGCTCGATCTCGCGCGAGAGATCCAGGAAGGCGTGTTCGACAAGCTCGGCATCGCGCTTCATCCCGAACCGATCATCGTCGGCTAACTAACTCTCTGGATCGGCCGGCACGGCTCGGTCGGCATGACCGAAGGTCGTGCGGTGGTTCACCGCACAGGCCGAACCTGGCCGTCGAACGTCAAAGACAACATGCGCCCTCTCAGCTCCACGCCGGCCAAGGTGTTCCTCGGTGCCGCCGCGGCATCCCTCGCCGCGCTCGGCATCGTGATGGTCGCGTCGAGTGTGCCGGCTCCGGCGGTCGCGACCACCGAAGCCCCATTTTGCGAGATCCCGAAACGGGTGGAGCCAGCGCCGCCTCCCTCACCGCCTCCCTCGCCACCTCACACGGTCAAGACGATCTTTCCTGCGGCGAGCGACTAAACCCATCCGTCCCCGCAGGCCCGTCCGTCCCCGCAGGCCCGTCCGTTCTCCGCACCATCCAGGTACGTCAATGCGCAAAGCCGAATCATCTCCCCTTCGAATGCTGCTCCTCCCACTCGTGCCGGCGCTCGCGTTCGGCCTCGTCGAGGTCGCGGACCGGATCATGCCGGATCAGATCGCCTCGATCGAGCGACCCGAGACCGTGCGACCCCTTTGCAACAATCCGCGACCGAACGTCGCCCCGATCGAGCACCCACCCGAACCCGTGCGTGCACCCGAGCCGTGCGAAGCGTGCGTGACGTCGCTGTGATGCGCAAGATCGACCCTCTCAAGCTGCTGCTCCTCCCGCTGATCCCCGCTCTCGGGTTGGGGATCGTCGAGGTCGCCAAGCGGATCGACCTCGGTTTCACCGATGACACCAGCGAGCCGGCAGTTGCAGTCGCGCCCACCGAGGCGCCACCACTACCGCCGCCTCCGCCGTGCATCGACTGTGGCACGGACGCGTAACCCGGCATTCCGGCCCGTGATCTACGGGCAGGCCGAATCCCGGCGTCGCGCGTGAAATGACTCCATGCGCTTCTTCGAATCGACGCCGACCAAGCTGATTCTGGGTGTTGCGACCGCGTCACTCACCGCGCTCGGCATCGTGATCGTGGCGTCGAGCGTTGCTCCGCCTGCTGCACCGATGGACGACACGCCGCACCACAAGTGCCGACTGCCGCGGGTGTCGCCGCCGCCGCCACCGTCGATTCCGCAGCCGAGCGAGCCGGCCCGTCCTCGTCCCGCTTCTTCCAAGTAGTCCGGAGCCCAGTCATGAAGATCCTCATCCTTCCCCTCGCTTCACTCGCGGTCGTCGGCATCGCGGCGGTCCTCTCCACCTCCGATCCCTCACCGATCGAGGAGTGCGGCATGCAGCCGGTGTCGGTCGAGATCCCCGTCGCGCATCAGCAGCGCTTCGCGAAGCCGCCGCCGCCGGCTCCCGCTCCATCCCCGATGCCCGCGCCGGTCGCCTGACCCGAGACCTTCCCTGTCCTTGGGTCGAGGATCCTTGGTGATTACCTAGCAGAATCAGCCAGATCACTACGTCAGATCGAGATCTCCGATCGCGCGTGCAACTGTCTCATGCGCTTCGTCGAGTCCCCGCTCAAGTACCTGCTGCTGCCACTCGTACCGATCACGGCGATCGGCATCGTCGAATTCGTCGAGCTCACGCGCGAGGAGACGACGTGCTGCGTGGTCGACCCGACCACCGACGTTCGGCCGGTCGTCGAAGTGATCAAGCCGGCGCCGCCAGCGCCACCCGCGCCGTGCACGGGTCCGTGCGGAACGGCGCCACCCGCGTGATCGAGATGCGCGAACATCCACGCCTGCTCTCTCTCGTGCTCGTGGCATTCGCCGGCCTGGTCGGCGTCGCCACGATTCGCATCGCCACCGAGCCCGCCGACCGCCTCGCACGCATTCGCGAGCCGATGCCCGAAGGACTGTGCGGTCACGCCGTCTCCGAGTGGCTGCGCGAGCGCGGCGAGGACGATTAGAACAACGCACCTCGCCCACGAGAGAGAAGCATCGAGCGTGCCGGGTGGAATGAACGCTCCGGCGAGACGTTGTAGAACCAGCCATGCATCGGTTCGCTGGAAAGCGCGTCGCGGTTGTCATGGGCGGCCTGTCCGCCGAACGCGAGGTCTCGCTCAACACGGGTGCGGGTGTTCACGCCGCGCTGCGCGAGAACAAGTGGGACACCGTCGCGATCGACTGGAAAGCGGGCGAGTCCCTCGCGCAACGCCTCGAAGACGCCGGCGCCGATGTCGTGTGGAACGCGCTGCACGGCACCTACGGCGAAGACGGTGCGGTGCAGGGGCTGTGCTCGTGCCTTCGCATCCCATGCACCGGCTCGGGCATCCTCGCGTCGGCGCTCGCGATGGACAAGGTGATGTCCAAGCGGATCTTCGAGTCGAACAACATCCCGACACCGCGCTGGCGCGTGTTGCCGCACGACGGCCCCGCCGACGGTAGCGATGCGAGCACGCTCGCCGAGAGGAAGCTGCCGATCGTGATCAAGCCCGCGAACGAAGGCAGCTCGGTCGGCGTGTCGTTGGTCGAGGACGCCGCGCAGCTCGCGCCCGCCATCGCGAGTGCCCGCCAGTTTCACGGTCCGGTGATCGTCGAGGACTACATCGCCGGCACCGAGGTGTTCGTCGGCATCCTGAACGATCGCGTGATCGGTTCCGTCGAGGTGCGCCCGGCGACCAAGTTCTACGACTACGAAGCGAAGTACAAACGCACGGATACCAAGTACCTGCTGCCGCCCGAGATCCCGGCCGACGTGCTCGCGCGGTGCGAGCAGCACGCGCTCGCGTCGTATCGCGCGCTCGGGTGCAGCGGCCACGCGCGCCCGGATATCCGGATCACGCCGGCCGGCGAGGTCTTCGTTCTCGAGGTCAACACCCTGCCGGGCATGACCGCCACCAGCTTGCTGCCGAAGATCGCGAAGCGCGCCGGCATGGACTATGCGACGCTGTGCGAGGAGATCCTCGCAAGCGCCACGTGAGAGCTTACTTGTTCGCTCGGACTCGCTACTTCTTGCAGGTCATCTCGTAGACGGGCTTCCAGCTCTTGCCCTTGTCCACGGACATCGTGCCGGAGAACTTCACAGCCTTCGGATCGGTGGGGTCGAGTGAATCGCGGAACTGACCGGCGCCCATCGCGCCCATGAAGTCGAGGTTCCAGACCAGCTTGCCATCCTTCATGCCGTCGGAGGTGCCGACGTACTGATGGCCCATGTTGTCGATCGAGACGCGGCGCCACTTCTTCGAACCTGCATCGAACGTCGAGTACGCGACCATCTTGAACGCGCCGCGATCGCCCTTGCCCTCGAACACGTCGCTGATCCACCACTTGTCGAGATCGACCTTCGCGGTGATCTTGCCCGTCATCTTGCTGCTGCTGCCATCCGGCCCGGTGCTCGTGCCGGTGCACTTCCAGTTACCGACGATGTTCTTCGCCATCGCATCGATCTCGGCCGGCGGCTTCGGCGCTTCCGGCTTCATCATGACGGGATCCGGCTTGGAGGCGTCCGCCTTCGCGGGAGCTTTCGGGGTGTCCGCGAGCGCGAGCCCGGTAAGCGCCACCCACGCCAGCGTGATCTTGGGGAACATCGACATCACATCGTCTCCTTCTGAGTGCGCCACTATACTCGGGCACGTTGAAACCTGGCGCTCTACCATGGGTCTCCTCATCGTGAAGCACGTCGTCTTGCTTGTCGGATTGGCAGCTTGTGGCGGAACGCCCCACGCGACGACACCTGTCACGCAAGATCCCCCGGCGACGACGACGCAGCGCACGTTCGCGCCCGATCCGGATCTCGAGCGCCCACCCCGCGCGAAGCTGCTCGCGATCGACTGGAGCACCGTGCGGCTGACGTCGGACGCCGAAGCGATCGCGCTGTGGTCGAAGCTCTCGATCACCTCGAACGACTGGCACGACAAGCTCGAAGAAGTTCCGAACGAATTCGATCGCCCGCTCGCGGTGGCGCTGTTGCGCGAAGGCAACTTCAACTGCGTGCCTGCGCGCGCCGCAGGCGAGTGCGTGCCGCCGGTGTTCGACATTCCGGAACCACAGGCCACCGCGGGGCTGGCTGATCCGTGCTTCCGGCGTCTCGTCGCGCTGTGGGCGATCGAGCAGCTCGAAGCCGAGGACGTGGCGATCGTGTTCGAGGGGCTGAAGAAGATCGCCGCCCTGCCTCCGCCGGAATCGCAGCTGACGGCCGCCGCGCTCAAGGTTGTGCCGGACAACGAGCCCGCGCGCCGGCTCGAGCTGATCTCGATCGCATATCGCGCTGGCCAGCGAGACCTCGCGAACGCCGCGCTCGGAACCCTGGACGAGAAGTTCCTCGTCGAGGCCGTCACCACGCACCACGTCGATGGCGCGCTCGAGATGCTGCCTGTCAGCACGCACCGCGCCACGTTTCTTGCCGCGATCGGCGATGACAAGCTGCCCACCAAGGCGCGCACCACCGCGATCGCCGAGCTGGCAGACGACAAGCTCGCGCCCGATCTGAGAACTGCGCTGGCGAAGGTGACGACCACCGCAGACTGTGCGGTCGCCGCCTCTGCCGCACGCGTGCTCGTGCAGAACGGCGAGCCGAAGTTCGCGCCGAAGCGTCCGCGCACCACGGCGATCGCGCCGATGATGCGCGCGCTGTGCGTGCTCGCGAGCTACGAGCGGCTGCAGGCATCCGACGAGCCCTCGCTGCTGCCCGGCTACCTCCCCGCCAAGGGGCTCGAGCGCATCAAGGTTTCGTACGATTCGCTTTCGGATACCGACCCGGATGGGGATGGAAATCTGAAGAC
>JACCYD010001251.1 GCA_013696695.1 Deltaproteobacteria bacterium
GGAATCATCTCGATCGCGATCTCCGACAGCGGCTTGAGCTCGCCGTTGACGAGACCGAGGCGCTTCCAGCGATGGCGCTCGGCGAGCGACAGCAGCGCCGGATCGCGTCCGAACACGATGCACGCCGCACCACGCGCCGCGGCGATCGCGAGCGCCGTGCACACCAGCTCGGCACCGGCCGCGTCCTGCATGCTCGTCGGGTGATCCGCGATCACGAGCTCCGGGTCGCGCACCATGGCGCGCGCCACGGCCACTCGCTGGCGCGCAGCGGCGGACAGCTGGTCGACCGGCAGCTCCGCTTCCTCGCTGAGGCCGAGCTGTCCGAGGATGCGGTTCGCCTGGGCCAGTGACACCTCTCGCGGCACACCGTCGATCTCGAGCGGCAGCACCACGTTGAGCTGGGCGCTGCGATCGTCGAGCAGGCAGAGATCTTGTGGAACGATGCCGATGCGGCGCCGGATCAACCGCAGCGACGAGCGCCGCAGCTTCGACACGTCGCGCCCGAGCACCTCGATCCGACCCTGCGCGAGGTCGAGCTCTCCGAGCGCTGCGGCGACCAGCCGCGATGTCCCGACGCCCGCCGCACCGACGATCAAGACGACCTCGCCCGACGGAATTCCGAGGTTGGCGCCGGTCACCAGGGGCGTGCCACCCCGCGGGTGATCCAGCGTGACATCGACAAGATCGATCACGTGAGTTGTCCCGCTCATCGCCATCGGTCGTACGCCCGAATGATCGTGTGGGCAAAAAACCGGCGTTCCGGTGTCGGGCCGTGTCAGGGTTTTTTACGTAGAGTCGGGGGATGGTCGGTTCCTGGCTCTCGCTCGTCGCGCTTGGCTGCGCGATCGGTTGCCGTGCGGGCGACACCGAGAAACGGATCGACGAGGCGACAGCTCGCGTCGACGATCACGATCTCCGGCTCGGCACGATCGAGCGCCGCGGCGAGGTCGACTCGAAGAAGGTCGCGCAGGAGCTGCTGACCCGCGGCAAGGGCGCCGGCCTCGAAGGCCCACCTGGTCCACCAGGTCCGCAAGGCCCGCTCGGTCCACCGGGTCCGATCGGTCCCGGCGGCACCGGCCCCCTCGGTCCGGAAGGTCCGCGCGGCGCGAAAGGTGATCCGGGGCCACTCGGTCCCGACGGTGCGCAGGGCGTGCAGGGGCTACAAGGTCCGCAGGGGCTGCAAGGGCCGCAGGGGCCGCAGGGGCCCAAGGGTCCGCCCGGACCCGCGGCGGCCTACGGTCACAAGCCAGACATCCAGCGGCGCGAAGCGCGGATCTCCGTCGGTGCCGGCCTCGTCGCCACCGCTGTCGCGAGCTGCGAGAAGGCGAACGACTTGCTGGTCACGGGTGGCTGCTACGCCGATCCGCAGTGGATGGCGCAGCTGGTCGCGACGCGGCCGCTGGCGATGACCGACAACACCGCCCCCGCGAGCTGGCGCTGCGATTATCGCAACACGTCGCCGTCGACGACGATCGAGGTCGTCGCCGAGGCGTACTGCGTTCGCCCGCGCGAATGAATCAGTAGCAGGACAGGCCGTGCGCCGAGCCGGGCTTGAGCCCGACGGCGAGCGGCGCGGTCGTCATCTCGGCGTCGCCCGCGTAGACGCGGAGCCCGTTCGCCGCCATCGTCGCGTCGGCGACCACCACGGTGTTGCCCGGACACACCGCGAGATCGACGATCACCTGGGTGTCCGGCGTGATCGCCGCGATGTGTTCGTCGGTGTCCAGATCGAGGCCCTGGACGTTGCCGACCGGGCCCGCGACGCCAAAGCTCGCCACCACCATCCACTGAACGACGGAGTCATTCACGGTCTCGAAGTCGATCCGCGCCACCAGACCACCGAGCTCCTGGTTCGTGATCGCGCAGCTCGAGCTTCCCGCCGCGATGTCGATCCGCTCGACGCATCCCGTCGAGAAGTCGGAGAAGTCCGGCACCATCGGAATCACGAGATCGCCGCCGGCAGCCGCAGGCATCCGCTCGAACAACCCGAACGGGTTCACGTTCTGCAGCTCGAACGTCGTCACCGCGTCGTCGTTCGCCGTGTCGAGCACTGCGACCACGCCCGGCGTGCTCGCGACGAAGTTGTCGAGCAGACCGCAGGCGACGAACACGTCGTCGTCGACCTTGAACACCGACACGCAATCGGGCTGGCCATCGGCGGGGTCGAGCGCCGACAGATCGATCGTCCGGATCTCGCCGGTGCCGCGCTGGACGACGACCACGCCGGCCGTCCCCAGCGCCGCGACGTAGATCTCGTCGCCGACGACCACGACGTCCTGCGGGTTCGAGGCCGGGCCGGTGGCGAGCTGCTCGACCAGCTCGAACGTGACGGCATCGAGGATCGTCACGTTGTTGCCGTCGGCACGGTTGACGACGAACAGCTCGGTGCCGAACCGGCGGATCACCGGATCGCTGCCGACTGAACCGGTGGGTGCGACGCGCTGCTCGACCGCCATGATGTCGAGATCGAGCGCCGACATCACGCCGGGCGAACCGGGCGTGAAGTCACCGGCGACGATCACGGCGCGGTTCTGCACGGGGATGTCGGGGTTGGCTCCGTCGCCTCCACACGCGACGAACAAAGCGAGGGCAAGAAAAGTGTGCTTGATCATGATTTCCTCTCAGTGGCTCCAGTCGAACGACAGATAAAAACTTCGGCCGGGCAGCGGGAACCCGGCGACATCGGAGAGCGGCATCGGGAGGGGCGAATCGATCGCGCGCTCGGGTGGGAGCTCGACGACGCGCGTACCGGCGAGGTTCTCGACGGAGATCGCGGCGGCGAGCCCGCGAACCAGCTCGATGCGACCACCGACACCGATCAGCGCCCGACCGGGCACGCGTGCGAAGTTCGCGCGATCGAGAAAGCTGCTCGATTGCACGGCGGCGTCGATCCACACGCCGGCGAGTCGGCGTGCGATGCGTGTCCCGTAGTCGACGCGTACGTGCAGCTGGTGACCGGGCGTGCGCGGCAGATCCTTGCCGGCGAAGCTCGGATCGATCGTGCGCTGCTCGGTGACGAGCCGCGTGTACGCGAGCGAGCCGGAGAGCCGCCGCCACAACCGCGCGGCTGCGACCAGCTCACCGCCGAACGTCTGCGTCGCGCCGACGTTCTCGGCGCGAGCCACGAAGCCGGCCGTCGAGATCAAGGCGATCGTGTCGCGCGCTCGAGCACCGAACGCGACGGCCTCGACGAGCACGCGATCGATCGCGCCGAGCGGCTTCGCGGGTGCCCACACGACGCCGGCATCGAGCATCGGGCCGCGCTCCGGCTCGAGATCGGGCGCGCCGACGATGTATCCGCGATCGCCGAACAGCTCGAGCAGCGTCGGCAATCGCACGTACCAGCCGGCGCTGGTCTTGACCGCGACATCCGCGCCGAGGCCGGCGCGCGCGGTGAGGCGAGGGCTCGGCACCGCGTCCCACCGCGGATCGATCATCGCGAACGCATCCGGCCCGGCGGTCAGCGGCGTCGGTGCGGTGCGCAGCAGATCGACACGCACCGCCGGCGTGACGACGAGCGCGGGTGCGAGCGTGAGGTCGAGCGCGGCAGACACCGCGCCACCGACGCGCGAGCCGATCAGATCGGCGCGCGCGCTGTCGCGATCCGCATCGGTGAATCGCTCGCCACGCAGCTCGAGCCCGAGGGTCCCGCGATAGCGGGTATCGATCGCCGGTGAGGAGCCCGCCGGGTCAGGCGACGCGCCCGGCGAGGTCGAGGCGGCCGCACCGCCGAAGTTTCGCGTCCACGTCGTCGAGGCGCCGCCGGCGAGCGTCAGGTAGCCGCGGTCCTGCGTGCCGAGGCCGAGCTCGGCCGCGGGATCGCGCAGCGCCTGCCGCTCGACGAGCACGTAGCCGAGCTGTCGTGCGCGTGCGCGACCGACCGCGACGTCACCGCGTGCATCCGCGATCACGTCGACCGTCGAGATGGTCGCGTCGGCCGCGGGTTGCGCGATGCTGACCGGTAGGCCCTGGTGCTTCCACAACGTGCGGAGCCCTGCGGCCCACGTTCCGTCCTCGTCGCCGGCGCGCGTCGCGGCGTCGAGCTGATCGAACGCGTTGTTGCGACGGATCAGCGTGGTGTCGTCGGTGCGATTGAGTGGCGTGCCGTTGTCGGTGAAGAACGAGTAGTCACCGGTGGCACCTTGATAGCCGACGGTCGTCGACGACAGCATGCGGCCGTGATCGTCCCCGTAGTGAAACCGCGCATGCCGCGCCCCGAACGAACCGGCGCCGATCGACGCGTGCACGCGCTCGCCGCGCTCGCCGCGACCGAGTCGCGTCACGAGGTTGACCGCGCCGCCGACGCCCGCGCCGCCGAGCTCGATCGGCACCGCGCCGCG
>JACCYD010001260.1 GCA_013696695.1 Deltaproteobacteria bacterium
GGCTTGGTGCGCGGCCCGTCCTTAGCGAACGGTCGCCCGCGATACAGCGCCTCGTACAGCGCGACGCCGAACGAGAACTGATCGCTTCGCGCGTCGGCGAGCATGCCGTCACCGATCTCGGGCGCCATGTATGCCGGTGTGCCGATCACGGTGCCGGCGATCGTGAGCGGTGCCGAGAGCGGGCTGCGCGCCTCGATCAGCGCGTCGGACTGGCGATCCAGACGCTCGCCGGTCTCGTCGGGGTGTAGCCGCGCGAGGCCGAAGTCCATCACGCGCACGCGACCGTTGTTGTCGACCAGCACGTTGTCGGGCTTGAAGTCGCGGTGGACGAGCCCGCTCGCGTGGGCGGCGGCGAGGCCGGTTCCGGCTGCGGTCATGATCTGGATGACCTCACGCCACGGCCGGACCTTGTCGCGAAGCCACACCCGCAGCGTCACGCCGTCGACCTGCTCCATCGCGATGAACACGCGATGCCCCGATAACGTGCCGACGTCATGCACCGCGATCACGTTGGGGTGTGAGAGCCGCGCCATCGCTTGCGCCTCGCGAAGCAACCAGGTCTGCCCGCTGGTGCCCTGCGAACCTGCCGAGCTATCGGGACGCGCCTGCAGCAGCTTGATCGCGACCTTGCGATCGAGCTCGGGATCGTAGGCGGAATAGACGACGCCCATGCCGCCTTCGCCGAGGACGTCGATCACGATGTAACGCCCGAGCGCCGTGCCGCGCTCGAGCCGCTCGGGCTCCACGCCCGGCGCGGATTCGATGTCGACATCCTTGGTCTGCACGTGCGCGAGGCGAGCGCGATCGCCGGGCCCTTCACGCTTCGTCAGGTCCGGGTTCTCAGGTTCGTCGCGCGTGGTGTGGTCTCCCTTCGGGATTTCCGGCAGCGTCACGTCGCTGGAGATCCGCCGCACCTCTCCCATGATAGCGCGGCACCGATGGTTTTCTGTGCTGCCGAGCGGTCCTCCGACGCCCTGATCGCGTCGAGGAGGCACACATGTCGTCCAGTCGAGCCGCGTCATTCACCGTTCCCGGGCTGTTGCTCGCTCTCGTTGGGGCCAGCATCGCCGCTCCCGGCCTGAAGCCGATCCCGGGACCGCCGGTCATCCAGATCGAGCTCGAGCACAACCAGCTCGGGCACCGGTCGTTCTCGTCGAAGCTTTCGCAGGCGACCGTCGAGCCGGGCGGGTTCGAGGTCACCGCCGGCTCGCCGGCAGAGTGGTTCGCGATCGGCTTCAAGACCGGAGACATCATCCTCGCGGAGAACGGCAGCCCGGTCGGCGAACGCATGTTCTTGAACGACGGCATCCACGTGTTCGACGTGGTCCGGAACAAGAAGCCGATCATGCTCCGCGTCATCGTTCACCCGGCGAGTCGCCGCACGCGAACGCTCGACGAGCAGCGCTTCGACAAGCTGGTCGAGCACGCGAAGACGAGCGATCCCCGCTCGACCCCGCTTCGCAACGCGTCGGGTCCGAGCGGCGTGCGAGTGATCGACACGCTGCTCTCGCTCTACCTCGAGGTCGAGGTCGGCGATCTGATCCGCACGATCGACGGCCAGCCGATTCATGGCGATGCGCAGCTGACAGCGGCGATCGAGAATCTCAGGGTCGGCAATACGGACTTCATGCTCGAGCGGAACGGTCGTCCGCTCACGCTGACGATCATCCGCAAGGCACCGCTCGATCTGACGCAGATCAAGAAGCTCACAGGAACGCGCTACGAGGTCCCGAAGACGCTCGCGGATGCGGTGTTCGCCGACACCGACATCCTGACGCGCAAGCTCAGCTCGACACCTCACGTCATCAACGGCGCCCAGCACGGCTACACGGTCTACGACATCAACCCCGACGCCCCGATGGCCAGGCTCGGCCTGCTCGACGGGGATGTGGTGCTCGACATCGATGGCCACCGCATCGACTCGTTCGAGAACGTGATCGACGCGACGCGCGAGCTCGAGCACGCGACGACGCTCGTCGTTCACCTCTTGCGCAAAGGCAAGCCGGTGACGCTGACGTACGTCGTGACGCCCTAAAGGATCCCGCGTAGTGCGAGCACCGCGGCGAGACCTTCGTCGCAGGTCGGCCGGATCTCCTCGGGCGGCAACACGAAGCCGCTACCGCCTTTCGGCCGCAGCTCGATCCCGTACGACAGCGTCTGCAGCTCGCCGTACATCCAGTCGGACATCGTGCCCGCCGACGGATAGAGCTCGACGCCGGCCATCAGCGCGTAGCGCTTGCCGTGCTGCGCGGCCATCGCTGACGCGATGCGATCGCCGAGAGCAGCAAACCGATCGCGATCCTTCGCCGGTGCGGCGGTCCAGTTCCACGGATAGAGGATCATCTGGCCGTAGGCATGGAAGTCGACATGCATCGTGATCCGCTCGCGCTTCGAGAGATCGCGCAGCGCGATACTCTCGGGCTCGGAGAACGCGTATTCGCCGCGATAGGTCTCGGAGCGCTTGTTGCTGCTCGAGCCCGGGCCGCCCCACGCGACGCCGAAGTTGCGATTGAGATCGACGCCGTGGCCCTCGCGCCGGTTCTTGCGCCAGTAGCGGTTGGTGCTCCACGAGTGCTGATAGCCATCGGGGTTGACGACCGGCACGACCCACAGGTCGGTGGAATCGACGAACGCACGGATTCTCGGATCGGAGTCGTAGTCGCGAACTAAATTTTAGCCGATCGGCGACGCAGGTCGTGGTCATCGCCGCGATCCACTCGCGCGCGTGCTGCGTGCCGTTGATCAGCATGCGCTCGCCCGTGGTGCTGGTGCCGATGCGGAGCGCCCAGATCGGCCGACCGTCGAGCGAGGCTCCGATGCCTTGCAAGCGCGCGCGATCCGGCGCGAGCTCTGCGAGGCCACGCACGTGCTCGCTGATCTCGCGGTACTCGTGAAATTCGCCGAAGAAATCGGCGGAGCGCGGACCGAACTGGAGTCGCATTGCTTCGGCCGCGGCGGCGGCCTCGATATCGGGAACCAGGACCTCCCACGACACGCTCGCGATCTCGAGCTCGTCGAGCGTATCGGCATCGACGACGATGTCGAGTGGCAGGCCGGGACCGCGGTGCTCGCTCCAGATGTCGAGCGCGCGGGCTTCGGCGAACGCGCAGGCGACTTCACGCGCGCAATCGACGCGAATCGCGATGTGTTGTGGCGCTCGCGTGTCGAACATCATCAGGGTGGTGATCGCCGCTCCGGCGAGCGCGATGCCGATGGCCGCACGCACACCAGCTCCAACTCCCACATGCACGCTGCTGGTCATGTGCGCAGCATAGCGCGGGTCGCACCGGGAGACTCCTGACCGGCGTCGACGCGCTCCAGAGTTCATAACGTCGCTCGCGAATTGATCGAGTTCCGCGGACTTGGGCGCCGCGAGCTGGATCGGCCGAACTCAAGAGAAAAATCGGTGTAGTCGGAATTTCGGACGAGTGGCGGATGT
>JACCYD010001263.1 GCA_013696695.1 Deltaproteobacteria bacterium
CGCGGATGTCGTGTTGTGCACGATCGATGGTGGCGGTCACCAGTGGCCGAGTGGTGAGTCGACCGGGTTTCTCAACGGTGCGTTGTCGAACGACCTGAACACGACGGAAGCCGCTTGGGACTTCTTCGTGGCGCACCCGCGAGCGAACTAGCGATCGACGAGGCCGGATCCGATCGGCTATCGCTTGCCGCGCGAGCCGCCCGAGGACGACGAGGACGACGAGGACGACGAGGACGACGAGGACGACGAACCGCGCGAGCTGCTGCTGCTCGACGACGAGCCGCGCGACGAGCCGCTGCTCGAGCTCGACGGGCGCGCGCTGCTGCTGCTCGACGACGACGACGGGCGCGAGTAGCTCGACGATCCCGACGAGCGCGCGGGCGGGCTATAGGTCCCGCGCGATGGCGGGCTGGACGTTCCTCGAGACGGCTGATACGTGCCGCGCGACGGCGGGTTGTACGTGCCGCGCGACGGTTGCTGGTACGTGCCACGTGGTGGCTGATACGTCGTGTTCGGGTTGTACGTGCCACGCGGCGGCTGGTACGTGCCACGTGTGTCGTAGGTGCCCGGCTGCGTGCCGCGTGGCGGCTGGTACGTGCCGCGTTGATCGTAGCGACCCGGCTGGTTGCCACGCGGACCGCGCTGGTCGTAGCGCGGCGGTCGCACGCCTCGCGGGTACTGCGACGAGTCGAAGGTGCGCGGCGGGTTGCGATCGAATGCTTGCTGGCCGCGATACGCCGGGCGGTTCGGACGCGCGCCATATGGATTCGTGCGGCCACCGTTGGTGGCGGCGACGCGCGACGGCCGGCGCTGCATGAGCGACGCGGCATTGACCGGGTTCTTGCCGCGCATCGGCGGACGCGCGACTTCGGTGGTCGCTGCGAGACCTTCGGGAACGCTGGTCAGCGTGCCCGCGATGTGGCGGCCGAGCAGATCGGTACGCGTGAAGCGCCAGTCGGAAGCGCGCTGAGGCGAGCGATGATCGGTGGCGACCTCGGGCCGATACGGGCGATCGTTACCGGTGTGCGGGCGGTACGGGCGCCGCGGGCGTTGCGGACGCCAGCCGACGTAGCCGTTGCCATAGCGCCAGTCGACCCAGCCGGGTCCCCAGTTGTAGTCGGCGACCCAGCACCAGGAGCTGTCGATCCAGTCCCACTGCCCGTAATGGAACGGGAGCCAGCCCCAGTCCCAGTCGCAGGTATAGGTCCAGCCATAGTCGGTCCAGACCCAGCTGCCACAGGTCTCGTAGGGTGTGAACGACTGGCCCACCACCGTGGCGTAGGGACGCCAGACGCGACCGTGTTCCTCGTTGGAAACCCATTCACCGTAGGGCGCGAGCGTGCTGTCGATCTCACCGTCGGTGACGGCGCCCATCACGTTGGTCGGGTCGCCGGTCTCGGCGGCATACGGATCGGCGGGGGGGCCAGACTCGCCGGACCCGGTGGCTTGGGGATCGCCCTCGGCGTAGCCGGCGAGATCCGCTGGATCTTGAGGGGCTTGGTCGTAGGAGTAGCCGGGGTCGGCCTCACCGCCGGGCGGGCCGGAGACCGCAACCGGCTCGGGCTGAATCGAACCCATCGGGGCGGCAGGACCTGGACCGTACTGCGGGACGCAGCCGGTCCCGACCAGGCCGAGGACACCGACGAGAGCGAGGGCTTTCATGTGGGAAGTACGGTGCACCGGCTATGCCTATCCTCGGGGATTCACACTCGTTCAAAGAACCCGCAGGCTCGGGAACAACGTTTCCAGATCGTCGGTTTGTGGGCGCGCACAGCGCTTGACATGCGAAGCGCCGCCGATTAACAAAGCCCAGCGATTCCGCGCCCCTGCGTGGAGAGGCACACGATGATTCGCGCAAGTAATCTGACGAAGTTGTATGGGGGACGTCGCGCGCTCGGCCCGATCTCGTTCGAGATCGCGGACGGCGAGACCGTCGGCTTCCTAGGTTTGAACGGTGCTGGCAAGACAACCGCGTTGCGGTTACTCGCCTGCGATCTGCGGCCATCGGCCGGCACGATCGATGTCGGCGGTGTCGACGCGATCGCGGAGCCGCACGAGGTTCGCAAACGCATCGGGTTTCTCCCGGAGAACCCACCGCTCTACATGGACATGAACGTCGCCGAGTATCTCGCGTACGCCGGCGAGCTTCGTTCGATGTCGAAAGCCGAGGTCAAGAAGCGGCTGCCCGAGGTCCTCGAGATCACCGATCTCAAGGACGTCGCGTACGACGTCATCGGAACGCTGTCGCACGGCTATCGCCAGCGCGTCGGTGTCGGCCAGGCGATCATTCACCAGCCGAAGTTCCTGATCCTCGACGAGCCCACCCGCGGACTCGACCCGGTGCAGATCGTCGAGATGCGAAATCTCATCCACGACCTCAAGCAGAACCACACGGTTCTGATCTCGAGCCACATCCTCACCGAGATCAGCCAGACCTGCGATCGGCTGCTCGTGCTCGGCAAGGGGCACATGCTCGCCGAGGGCAGCGAGGCCGAGCTCGCGGGTCGCAAGGACGACATCCAGCAGATCACGGTGCTGGTGCGCACCGGCAAGGCCGGGGACCCGTATCGCGGCGATCTCAAGGACAAGGCCGAGGGCGACAAGGACAAGAGCGACAAAGAGAACGTCGACGACAGCGGCAAGGATGCGATCAAGAAGCTCCTCGCGGGTGTCGATGGCGTGTCGAGCGTTGCCGACCTCTACACGTCGCCCGAAGGGATGTCGTTCTCGCTGGCGACCACCAAGGACTGCCGCGCGGAAGTCAGCCGCGTGATCATCGACGCCAAGCTCGACCTGTTGCAGCTCGCGTTCGCACGGAGCGAGCTCGAGAGCACGTTCATCCGCCTCGTCGGGGGGGGCACGAATGCGGGCAATTAAGATCATCTTTAGGCGCGAGTTCTCGTCCTATCTACGCTCGCCGTTCTCGTGGGTGCTCGCCGCCCTATTCCTCCTGGTCAACGGTCTGTTGTTCCAGGGCTTCGCACTCGGTAGCGGCGGCGGCGGCACGCTGTCGGCGTTCGTCCTCGAGCGCTTCTTCTACGCCGCCAGCGGCGCGTCGATCTTTGCCGGCATGCTGCTGTCGTTCCGGCTGATCTCCGAGGAACGGCAGAACCACTCGATGGTGCTGCTCAATACGTCACCGGTGAAGGACAGCGAGATCATCGTCGGCAAGTACCTCGCGTCGCTCGCGTTCCTCGCGCTGCTCCTCGCGTTGTCGCTCTACATCCCGCTGATGCTCAAGGCCGGCAACAAGATCACGTTCTCGCAGATCATGGTGGGCTATCTCGGCCTGCTACTGGTCGGCTCGGTGTCGATCGCGATCGGGTTGTTCTCGAGCGCGCTCACTCGCTACCAGCTGGTGGCGGGCGTGATCGCGGCGGTGCTGCTGCTGATCATGGTGTTCCTGTTCCAGTTCTCGAAGCAGCTCGAGGGCGCACCACGCGAAGTGTTCGCCGAGCTCGACATGTGGTGGATCCACTTCCAGCAGGGCTTCATGCGCGGCGTCTTGAACTTGAAAGACGTCGTCTATTACGTCGCCGTCACGTACTTCTTCTTGCTGCTGTCCGTGAAGACGCTGGAGGCGAAGCGATGGCAATGAGAACCGCGTCCCCGTTCTGGCTGTCGCTGGTCTTTGGCGTCGGTCTGTTCTTCATCTTCCTCGGCGAGCGCCTCGCGCCCGTGCCGAGCATTCGCGTCGTGCTCACGCTGATCGGTCTCGCAGTCGTGATCATCACGACGGCGGCCCGCGCGTGGACCGCGTCGGGCACCAAGGGAGCCCGCCAGCGCATCGAGCGTGCGCTGTTCGCCTGCCACATCGGCGCGATCATCGCGCTGGTGATCTACGCGATGACCACCAGCTGGGCTCCCGAGAGCCTCGAGGGTCCGCACGCGCAAGGTGCGCTGACGGTGCTCTGGGTGCTGGTGATGATCGCCTCGATCGTTCCGGTGCTGATGATCGAGATCGCGCTCGGCGGCTCGCTCCGCACGGGCTTCGATCTCGGCCACGGTGAGGAGAAGGAGCTCGCATCGGTCGACTTCTTCCGCGTCCGCGATGTCGGCTGGTCCGGCTTGTCGGTCGCGTTCGCGCTCGGTCTCGCGCTGGTGACCTGCCAGGTCTCCAAGGAGCGGAACATCCAGCGCGACGTCTCGTACTTCAAGACGTCGATGGCCGGCGAGTCGACCACGAACATCGTCAAGGCGAGCCCCGATCCTCTCGAGGTTCACCTGTTCTTCCCCGAGTCGAACGAGGCCAAGGAGTACGTCAAGGCGTACTTCGAGACGCTGTCGTCGTCGACGAACAACGTCCAGATCTTCGTCCACGATCGCCTCGCCGAGGCGGAGCTGGCCGCGAAGTACAACGTCACCAAGGATGGCGTCGCGGTGCTCGTGCGCGGCACGCGCAAGCCGGTGACGATCGAGATCCCGGCCGAGGAGCTCAAGGATCCGGAGAAGCTGCGCAAGGGCAAGACGCTCCGCACCCTCGACGGCAAGGTCAACAAGGAGCTGATGAAGCTCGCGCGCGACAAGCGCAAGGCCTACGTGATGACCGGCCACGGCGAGATGAACGATCCCGAATCGCTGCCGGGCGAGCTCAAGGGCAAGGTGCCCGAGCGCCGCGTCACCAAGTTCAAGGAGAAGCTCGGAGCGCTCAACTACGAGATCAAGGATCTCGGTCTGATCGATCTCGCGAAGGACGTTCCCGAAGACGCGACCCTCGTCATCATGCTCGCGCCGACGGTGCCGCTCCAGCCCGCCGAGTGGGCGGCGATCGATCGCTATCTCGACAAGGGCGGCCGGTTGCTGCTCGCGCTCGATCCCAAGGGCGATCCGAGCTTGGGCCAGCTCGAGGGCAAGCTCGGGTTGCGCATGGTCCCGGGCGACCTCACCGACGACGTCGCCTACCTGCCACAGCGCGGTAACCCGTCGGATCGCCGGTTCGCGATCACCACGCAGTTCTCGGCGCACGCTTCGACCACGGCGCTGTCGCGGTCGGTCGACAAGGGGTTGATCCTGATCAACGCCGGCGCGCTCGAAGACGTGCCGTTCGCGGATCCGAAGAACCCGGCGAAGAAGACGGTGACCATCCGCTCGATGGAGTCGAGCTTCCTCGACCTCAACAACAACTTCACGCACGACAAGGACACCGAGAAGAAACAGCGCTGGAACATCGGCGTCGCCGTCGAAGGTTCGAAGATGACCGACGGCAAGGATGGCTATCGCGCTCTGGTGTTCTCGGACTCGGACCTGTTCGCCGATGCGATGGTGCAGAACCAGATGCGGCAGGCGACGGTGATCTTGATCTCCGGCCCGCTGCTCGACGACAGCGTCAAGTGGCTCGGCGGCGAAGAAGTCTTCGGCGGCGACATCGTCACCGAAGAGGACACCACCATCGAGCACACCAAGAACGAGAAGGCCGCGTGGTTCTTCCTCACGGTCCTCGGTGTGCCGGTGATCGTCTTGGCGCTCGGCCTCACCGGGACGTCGGTTTCCCGTCGTCGCCGTCGCGCGACAAAGGATACGGAGGTGACGCCATGAGAAGCGCCCTGATCCACGGCGTCTTGCTCGCCGTGATGCTGGTGTTTGGCTATCGCACGTGGACGCGCGACAAGTCGGTGAAGCCCGACCTCGGCTCCGTCGTGTTGTGGAACAAGACCGAGGCCGAGCTCGCCTCGATCGAATTCAAGAAAGAGAACAAGACGGTTCGCGTCGAGCGCAAGACCGACGGCAAGGACTCCTACTGGTGGGGCACCGAGACGTCCGTCACCAAGCAGCCGAAGCCGAAGCCGCCCGAGCCCAAGCCGGCAGATGCTGGCAGCGGCAGCGGCAGCGGCAGTGCCGTCGCCGCCGGCAGTGGCAGCGC
>JACCYD010001284.1 GCA_013696695.1 Deltaproteobacteria bacterium
CTCGAGGTCAACATCGCGAAGCAGTTCCCGCTCGAGGAGGTCGAGGCCGCCCACGAGCTGAGCCAGACCGGGCGGATGACCGGCAAGATCGTCCTGCTGCCGCGATGAGCTATAACCGCGGCGTGCGTGCGCTCGCGCTGATCGTTCTGGCCGCCGCGTGTAGTGGCGATCCGGAGCCGGCTGACGAGGTGATTCGCGAGACCGATCACGTGCTGCCGGGTTGGGCCCCACTCCCACCACCGAACGTGACGACGGCAAAGCCCACGCCATGGGTGGCCGATGGTCGGCCCACCTTGCTGCTGTTCAGCGCCTCGTGGTGTGCGAGCTGCTACGCGAGCCTGTTGACCGATGTCGCGATCGCACAGGAATACGGCGATCGGTTTCAGGTCGGCGTCGGGCTCGTCGAGAACACCGACGTCGAGTTCTCGAAGTCGCCGATGGCGAGGCTGCTCGCCGACGTCACGGTGTGGAGCGCGGACAGCGTGCGGACGTACGCGACGAAGTGCGGCGCCGAGGCGATTCCGCTGGCGTGTCTCGTCGATCGCGGGCGCATCATCTATCGCGGCAGCGCCGATAGCGCGCGCAAGCTCCTCGACGGCTATGCCCAGGGGCGTTTCGAGGCGGCGCGGATTGCAGCAGCCGCGGCGCGCGCGGGCGTCGTCGCGAAGCTCGCCCTCGGTGTCAGTGGGGGAGACATCGCGGAGATCGTCGCGGCAACGCATGGCGATCCGGGGTGGCAGAACAGCCTCGCGTGGCAGCTCGCGACGCGCGACGTCGCCTCGCCCACCGATCTCGCGCTCGCCGTCGCGCTCGCTCGCGATGTGGTCGGCGAGGATGGCGGGCTCGACTTCTTGCACCTCGACACCTATCAGCTCGCGTTGTCGAAGGCCGGGTTCCCGGATCAAGCCGCGGCGGTGAGCTGGCGCGTGTTGCACCTGTGCAAGACCGTCAGTGCCGAGTGCATGATCGAGAAGCGGCGCGCATGGGCGTACATCTATTACGCGCGCGAGCGGGGCAAGCCGCGCACGCGCGGTTAGCCCGACGAGATGGTGGTGACGGCGAGCTACTGGCAACGCGAAGCGGGCTGGCACGATCGGTGGGCGAACGCGCCGCTGCCGTCCACGGTCGATTTCGCGGTGCTCGGCGGTGGACTCGCTGGGCTAGCGACGGCGATCCGGATCCGCGAGCGCGACGACAACGCGTCGATCGTGGTGCTCGAGGCGGAGCGCGTCGGCTTCGGCGCGAGCGGGCGAAGCGCCGGGTTCTTGTCGCCGCTCGCGGCACCGATCTGGCTGCTCGGCGCCGAGCGGTCGGCGGATCAGGCGTGGGCGGCGGCGCGCATCAACGCCGAGATCCACGCGGTCGCGGCGTGGCTTGGCGAGATCGCGGGCGATGCCGAGCTTCGTCCCGCGCGGCTCAGCCTCGAGGCGGCGGATCGGATCAGTGGCAGCGCGCTCGGAGAATTCGCGCAGCGCATCCAGCATGCCGGGTTACCTGCGACACGCACGCCGCGCGCGATCGCGATGGACGCGTACACGATGCATCCGTACAAGCTGGTGGTCGGGCTCGCCGAGCACGCAGCGAGACTCGGCGTGACGATCCGCGAGCGGGCGCGCGTGCGATCGATCGTGAACGCGCCCGAGGGTGCGCGCGTCGGCATCGACGACGGCGGCGAGGTGCTCGCGCGTCGCGTGGTGCTGTGCACGAACGCCTATACGTGGTCGGTCGGGCTCGACCTGCACCTCCCTGCGCTGGTGCTTCACAGCTTCATGACAGCGACCGCGCCGCTCGACGAAATGACGTCGCGACGACTCGGTCGCGACCGCGATGCATTCGTCGTCGAGGTCAATCGCGCGCAGTGTTATTACCGCCGCCACGGCGAGCGCCTGCTCTACGGCGGCATCGACAAGCTGGTGGCCCCGAAGGGCGAGCAGGTCTCCGACGAGGTGCGTGCGGACCTGCGGCGCCACATGGCCGCGAGCTTTCCCGGCGTCGGCGTGGATCCCGACCAGGCATGGACCGGGCGATTCCACACCACGGCCACAGGCTTGCCGATCATCACGCGGCTGGCATCGAACGGCGCGGTGATCTTGAACCTCGCGTACGGGGGCACCGGCGTCGCACTCTCGCTGGCATGCGCACGGCTTGCCGCGGCGACCGCGTGTGACGACGACAACGCCGCGACCGACGACAATCGCCTGCTCTCGATCATTCGAGACACCCGGATCTCCGTGCGGGAGAGCATGCGCGCGCTGGTCGGCATCGCGCGGCGCTTCGCGCAGCCGTGGCGCTAGGGACGGCCACCGGAAGTTGGTGACCAGGCTTTGCTCTTGCTCCTGCCCTGGCCCTGGCGACCTCCACTTGCACTTGCCGGCTTGCCGGTTAATACTTGCACTTGCTCTTCGTAGCAACCTCGCGCTGATGCGGCGCCCGTATGCTCGACCACGAACGACTGCGCCGAGGGCGTCGGTAAACGTTCCAAGGCCGAACGTCGCAACTCCTACGACCACGCTCGCGGTCGGCTTTCGAAAGTGGCTCCCATCTCGACATCGTGCGGCTACAAGTGCGTGCCCGACGAGGACATCGACAATGGCAAGACCATGTTGATCGAGATCGTGAAGATGCTGACCGTCATGATGCGGACGTGATCACGTGTATGTGCAGGTCTTAACTCGCAAGTGCAATTGGAAGTGACTGGTGCTAGTTGAAGTGTAGGTTATTAATAATTTTCGTGGAGCTGTACTAACT
>JACCYD010001285.1 GCA_013696695.1 Deltaproteobacteria bacterium
TCGGTGAGGACGTATTCCTCGAGCATTCGCAGCTCGCGCTCGATCTCCTGCGCGAACGACTTGCGGATGAAGCGCCCGAGGTGGCTCCGCGAGTAGTTCGGCATGTACTTGCGGAGGAACGTGCGGAGATCGTTTTCGGCTTCGGCGGCGGTCTGGTAGCGATTTGCGCGCGAGCGCGTCAGGCACTTGTCGGTGATCTGCTCGAGCTCGATCGGAATGCCGGGCGCCACCTCGCTGACCGGGCGGTACTTCGCGTCGCGCACCTTGATCAGCAGGTCCATCTCGTTCGTCGCGGTGAACGGTGGGATCCGCGTCAGCATCTCGTAGAGACACGAGCCGAGCGAGAACACATCGCTCCGGTGATCGAGCTTGCGACCGAGCGCCTGCTCGGGGCTCATGTACTTGACCTTGCCCTTGATGACGCCGGTCTTGGTCTGCACGCGCGAGAGCGTGGCCTTCGCGATACCGAAGTCGCACAGCTTCACCTCGCCGGCGTAGCTGCAGATGATGTTCGACGGCGAGACGTCGCGATGGATGATGCGCAGCGGCCGGCCGCGGGTATCGACGGCGCTGTGTGCGGCGTGTAGTGCGGACCCGACCTCGGCGCCGATATACGCGGCGTGCTCCGGTGGGATCGGCTTCTTCTTGGTGCGGCATCGCTCGAGCACGGTCCGCATGTCCTTGCCGTCGACATGCTCCATCGCGATGAAGTACTCGCCGTGCGCGCGCGCGAACTCGTAGACGCGTGCGATCGAGGCGTGACGGAGCACGCTCGCGATCTTCGCCTCGTCGACCAGCATCTGGATGAAGTCGTCGTCCTCGGCCAGGTGAGCGAGCACGCGCTTGACGGCCACGAGGTGCGGCTGCCCGGTCGCGTCGAACGTCTTCGCACGGTAGATCTCCGCCATTCCGCCGAACGCGATGCGATCGAGCAAATGGTAACGACCGAGCTGTTGAGCCCTTCTCACCGGTTCGACCAGGGTAGCGCGGACGCGCTCCAGGGGGCTGTGTTGGATCTGCCCGAGTGAGGGCGTACATGTCGTACCGCGTGCGATCTCCCAGAGATCCGCTATCATCGGATACATGTCTCGCCTCGCCGTTGTCGCCCTGCTGTTCGGTCTCGTCGGCTGCACCAAGTCGCCGCCATCAAATCAAGACACCGGCGGCCCCTCGACGGGCGGTGTGGCCACGGGCGGCGGCGAGCGCCGGCTCAACGTGCCGGGCAACGAATCCACCATCGGTGGGGACAAGGGCGCCGGCGAGGCGCGGTTCCGCCTCGCGGCCGACGAAGGCAAGCTCGTGATCGAAACGTCGGGCGATGCCAAGGCCGGCGGCGAGGCCGTCATCAAGGTCACCGTCAACCCGGGCGAGCTCTACAAGGTCAACACCGAGTTCCCCACCAAGCTCACCTTGGAGAACACGCAGGGCGTCACCATCGCGAAGGCCGAGCTCAAGGCTGGCGGCCATGACAAGGCGAAGGGCGATGCCGACGTGTTCGAAGAGAAGCAGCTCGTGTTCGCGGTCAAGCTGACGCCGGCCGCGGCGGGCAACTACACCGTCAACGGCACCTTCAAGTTCGCCGTCTGCGACAAGGCCGGTTCGACGTGCCTCGCGAAGAAAGAGCCGATCGCGATCCAGCTCGCTGCGAAGTAGCTTATCGTCCTGCGAATGGCGGAGACGACCTCGCAGGTCAAGTCGCTGCTCGCGTCGCTCGGCGACGCGGTGCGCGACGACTTCAAACGCAATCGCCGCGTGATGTCGTTCGGCGAGTACATGAATCTCGTCGTCAGCGAGCCGACGCGGCAGCTCCGATCATCGACGCAGTACATCGTCGACTGCTTCGATCACTACGGCGTGTCCGACGTGAAGTATCCGTGGGGCGAGGTCCGGCGGTTTCACCTGTTCGACTCGCCGTGGGCTGCGGGTGAAGACCGGCTGTTCGGCCAGGAGCACGTCCAGAACACGACGTATCGCATCCTGCATTCGTTCATGCAGGACGGCCGGCCGAACAAGCTGATCCTCCTGCACGGGCCCAACGGCTCCGCGAAGTCGACGTTCATCCGCTGCCTCGGCCGCGGCCTCGAACACTACTCGACGCTCGACGAAGGCGCGCTCTACCGGTTCTCGTGGATCTTCCCGGCCTCGAAGACCACCAAGGGCGGCATCGGCTTCGGTGGCAAGGAGGGCGATCCGCTCGACGCGGTTCGCGATGGCGAATCGTTCGCGTACCTGCCCGACGACGTGATCGACGCGCGGATCTTCGACGAGCTGCGCGATCACCCGCTGCTGCTGATCCCGCTGGACGAGCGCCAGAAGCTGATCGAGCAGCTGCAGCCGAGCGGTCGCCAGTTCAACGTCGGCGATTACCTGAAGGGCGGCTCGCTGTCGCCGAAGAACCGCGCGATCTACGACGCGCTCCTCGCGAGCTATCACGGCGATTACCTCCAGGTGCTGCGCCATGTTCGCGTCGAGCGCTTCGAGATCTCGCATCGCTATCGCACGGGCTGGGTCACCGTCGAGCCGCAGCTGTCGGTCGATGCCACCGAGCGTCAGGTCACCGCCGATCGCACGCTCGCCGCGCTGCCGCCGTCCCTGCAGTCGGTGTCGCTGTTCGAATACGGCGGCGAGGTCGTCGGTGCGAACCGCGGCATGATCGAGTTCGACGATCTGCTCAAGCGCCCCCTCGAGCACTACAAGTATCTGCTCACCACCGTCGAGCGCGCCGCGCTGTCGCTGACCAGCTCGACCCTGTTCCTCGACCTGATGTTCATCGGTAGCTGCAACGATATTCACCTGTCGGCGTTCCGCGAGATTCCCGACTTCCAGTCGTTCAAGGGTCGCATCGAGCTGGTGCGCGTTCCGTACATCCTCGACGTTCGCCACGAGGAGGCGCTGTATCAGGCGCGGCTACGCGAAGCGGCCGGCGGTCGCCACATCGCACCGCACACCGCGTACACCGCGGCGCTGTGGGCCGTGCTGTCGCGGATGCGCAAGCCGCAGGTCGAGCGCTTCCCGTCGACGCTTGCCGAGGTGATCGGCAAGCTGACGCCACTCGACAAGGCCGATCTCTACAGCACCGGGTTGGTGCCACCGAACCTGACGCCCGATCGCGCACGCGAGCTGTCCGCGCACATCAAGGAGCTCTGGCACGAGTCCGATAGCTACCCGATCTACGAAGGCCGCGTCGGCGCGAGCCCGCGCGAGATGCAGACGGTGCTGCTCGGCGCCGCCGGCGCCACTCGCTACGACTATGTCTCCCCGCTGGTCGTGCTCGAGGAGATCAACGAGCTGTGCAAGCAGGCCAGCCTCTACGAGTTCCTTCGCCAGGACGTCCAGCCCGGCGGTTACCACGATCACAAGAAGCTGGTCGATGTCGCGCGCGGCAAGCTGTTCGATCAGATCGACGATGACGTGCGCGCCGCGGTCGGGCTGGTCGAAGAGTCCGAGTACAGCCGCGTGTTCGATCGCTACGTCAACCACGTCATGCACTCCCTCAAGAAGGAGAAGATCCGCAGCCCGGGCTCGGGCGGCCGGATGGAAGAGCCCGACGAGAACATGATGAAAGAGGTCGAGCGCACGCTCGAGATCACCGGCCGCGCTGAGGAATTCCGGCAGAGCATGATCGCGAAGATCGGCGCGTGGTCGCTCGATCACCGCGGCCAGAAGCCCGTGCTCTCCGAGATCTTCTCGGAGCTGCTGCGCAAGCTGCGCGAGAGCTATTTCGAGAAGCACAAGAAGACGATCGCCAAGGGCATCAACGATCTCGTGATGGTGCTGACCGGCAACGAGACGAGCTTGTCGGCCGAGAATCGCGCGCGTGCGGAGACCGGCCTCGCTGCGATGATCGAGCGGGGGTACTCGCGGGAGTCGGCGCGCGATCTGGTCGGCGCGCTGGCATCATTGCGTTACCGATGAAATGGCTGTGCGCAGTCGTGGTGGTCGCTGGATGCGGCGACGACCTGCCGGTCTTGCTCGCAGATGCGGCCGTCGACGTGCCGCCGATCGGTGACCTGTTCGGCGAGGCGTGCACGCAACCGCCGTTTCCGGAGATCGGGATCTGCCACGAGGGTGAGGGTGCCTGCCACGACGAGGCCGGAGGCTCGGTGTGTAGGCCGTTTTGCCACGTCGCCGGCGAACCCCAGTGTGCGGGGCGTGCTGGGGTGGAATCGCAGACCGATCGCGGCGCGTGCGTCTGCGTTCCGCCGTAGTTGTTCGCTCAGCGTTTGCCTCCGAGCCACGAGGTTTCGTATCCTCGACGCCGGATGAGGTGCGGTGTCGCGAGCTTGATCTTCTTGGCCTTCGCCGCGACCGCGAGTGCGGAGCCCGCGGAGCCAAAGATGCTCAAGGGTCCGTACCTCCAGGATCTCGCACCCACGTCCATCACGGTGATGTGGCAGCTCGAGAAGGGCGCGCCCGCGAAGCTCACGGTGAACGGTCCGGGCGGCGAACGCGTGATCGCCGTTCCCGCCGCGCGGATCGCCGAAGCGGTCATCGACAAGCTCGCGCCCGAGAGCCGCTATCGCTACAAGGTCGAGGTCGATGGTCAGAGCTGGGAAGGCGAGTTCGCCACCGCGCCGCCGGTCGGCAAGGACGTGCCGTTCACGTTCCTCGTCGTCGGTGATTCGCGGTTCTACATGGAGCACCACCGGCGCGTCGTCGATCGGATGTCGCACGAGGTGCCGGACTTCGTGCTCGGCACCGGCGACATGGTCGACGACGGCTCGCGCGAAGATCAGTGGCAGCAGTACTTCGACGTCGAGAACAAGTTCCTGCGCGACAACGTCTACTTCCCCGCGGTCGGCAATCACGATCGCCAGGGGCGCGGCCGCAGCGCCGATACCTACCGCGCGTACTTCTCGGTGCCCGAGAACGGCGCCGAGACCGAGCGCTACTACGCGTTCAGCTACGCGAACTCGCGGTTCCTGATCCTCGACTCCAATATCCACAGCTTCGCGCTCACGGATCAGACGTCGTGGATGGAGCGCGAGCTGATGGCGGCGCGTCAGGATCCGGCGATCAAGCACATCTTCGTCGTCATGCACCACCCGCCGTTCTCGGTGTCGTTGCACGGCGGCAACAAGGATCTCCGCGAGCGCTGGACGCCGCTGTTCGAGAAGTACCAGGTGAGCACGGTGTTCTCCGGCCACGACCACGTCTACTCGCGCGCCGAGCACGACGGCATCACGTACTTCGTCACCGGAGGCGGCGGTGCGCCGCTGTATCCGAGGAAGCCGAAGTCGAGCCCGATCGATGTCGAGGCCGTGAAGAAGTTCGAGCGCGTGCTTCACTTCCTTCGCGTCAACGTCACGGGCCGCCGGATCGAGGTCACCGCGGTGCGTGCCGACGGCACCACGATCGAGACCAAGACGTGGGAAGAGGGGAGCGCGCCCACGCTTGCCACGACCACCGGCCCGGCTGCGGGTGCCGGCGCGCGTGCGCGTGCGGATGC
>JACCYD010001295.1 GCA_013696695.1 Deltaproteobacteria bacterium
TCCTCGTCCTCCGCCCACGCGATGGATGGTGCTGCCACCAACGCGAGTGCGAGAAGGAGCGCGAGCCGCGATAGCGCGAACCGCCCCCCGCCAAGGGAACCGATAACTGGCTTCACCACCTGCGCGAAATGCTAACCCAAAACCCCGGTCGATCGGGCAAGCCGCGCCGCGATGTTCCATGGCGATCGAACCTCGCGACGGTTCAGGTGCGCGGGACAACCACGTTCCCGGTGCGCAGCGGCCTCGGATCGCCCGTGCGGCGCCGGTAGTCGACAACGCCGGTAAACGACCAAGGTACGATTCGAACCGGTGACGGCAAAGTCGATCGTGATTCCACGCAAGCCGCAGGCGTGCTGGCTGGCGTTCACGGACGTCGAAACACTCTGCGCGTGGGTCCCCGGTCTACGAACCGCTCGCATGATCTCCCGCGCGCCGAACGGAATGCCGAGCGAGATCGAGTTCGAGTTCTTCACGCGGAGCTACTCGCTCGCCTACGCGTACGAGGGCACCGAGATCGCGAAGATCGTGCGCTGGCACCCGCGCTCTAGCCCGCGCGATGGGGTCTACGGCTGGGCGCGGTTCGAGCCCCACGACGAAGGCACGCTGCTCGTCTACGAGCTCGTGCATGGCGCCGATCGCACCGAGCTCGAGCGCTACCTCGATAACCCGGACGAGCTGGTCGACGCGTTCGCGCGCTGGATGACCGAGGCGCGCGGGCCGTCGGCGCGCGACCTCGAACCCAGCTAATTAGTTAGCCGAAATTGCGAAGGGCCCGTCGACGAATCGACGAGCCCCTCACGTAAAGCAAACTAGGTAGTAGTGGTGAAGCTGCTTGCCGCGAGCTCATCTCGAGTTGCCCCGAGACGTGCTCACGACGAGATCACTTCTTCTTCTTCTTGGCGGGCTTCTTGGCGGCGCCCTTCTTGGCGGTCGCCTTCTTGGCGGCCGGCTTCTTGGCGGCCGGCTTCTTGGCGGCCGGCTTCGAGCCGCCGCTCGCCTTCTTCTTGCGCTTGCTGCCGCCGACCTGCCGCTCCTTGCGGGCGACGTCGCCGTCACCGTCGAGGTAGTAGAGGTACTTGCTGTAGTCCATCTCGATGGACGCATCGGCGACCTTGCTCGCCTTGCCCTTCGGCTGGTTGGGCTTCTTCCTGGGGGTGGCCCAGACGTCGCCCTTCTTGATGTAGTACATCAAATCGTTGTCACGCTTGATTCCGAGCTTCGCGATCTTCTCACCCATGTGCTGAATCCTCCCTAAGGACTGTGGTTGGGTGCGCGGACCGTATCCGAACCATCTGACAATCGCAGTGCCCGGCGCGGAAAATCGTCGTCGGGAAAGGTGCAGATCTCCGTCGAGGAATGGGTTCTGGGGGGCCGACGGGCGAGTTCTCGACGAGAAATGCCTGTGGATAACTGGTTTCTCGTCGACGATCTGAAATGATCTAAATCCTCGTCGAGAAACAGGAATTCCTCGACGGAGATTCCGATCAACCGCCGGTTTTCCGACGAGGAACCGCGGCCTCGCAGACCAGGACCTGGCTGTCGGACCCGGCATCGAGGGGACCGAAAGAAAAATCGCCGAAGCGCTCCACCATGGTCAGTCCAGCGTGCGCGACCAGCGCTTCGAGCTCCGCCGGGAAGAACTTTCTCTGGGACAGCTTCACGATCCGGCCGGGGCCGCCGTCGATCGGATCGTAATAGATCCGGATCAGCGCGATCTGACCGACCGGGTCGTAGTCGTGGTTCGTCGAGTAGAAGACGGCGCGGCCGGTCGACGGATCCTTGAACCGGGTCTTTGCCCAGCGCTTGATCGGATCGCGGATCAACCAGGCGAGGTCGGGCAGCTGGACATCGAACGCGAGGGCGCCGCCTGGCGCGAGGTGCGCGAGGACGCGGCGCAGGCAGGCGTCGACCTCGCCCCGCGTGTAGAGGTGCTCGAACACGTTGAACGCGGCGATCACGAGGTCGAACGTCTGCCGCAGCTCGAACGTGCAGAGGTCGCCGGTCACCACTTCCGCGCGGTCGCGCGCCGCCGTGGGCAACGCCGCGACGCGCTCGCGCAGCTTCGCGAGCATCGCCGGCGACTGGTCGAGCGCGACCACGCGATGCCC
>JACCYD010001303.1 GCA_013696695.1 Deltaproteobacteria bacterium
ACATCCGATACAGATCGGCCGCGAACAACCCGGCCTCCTCACCACCGGTGCCGGGGCGGATCTCGACGATCGTGTTCTTGGCGTCGTCCGGATCCTTCGGCAGCAGCAGGATCTTGATCTCCTGCTCGGCGGTGAGCCGTCGCTCCTCGAGCTCCTTCATCTCGTCGCGTGCGAGGTCTCGCAGCTCGGCATCCGGCTCCGCATCGGCCATCTGCTTGGCCTGCGCGAGATCCGCGACGAGCTTGCGATACGACTTCCACGCCGCGACCAGCGGATCGAGCTCCGCGTGCTCGCGCGACAACTTGAGGAACTCGGCGCGCTTGTTGATGACCTCGGCCTGGCCGAGCAGCGCTCCGACTTCCTCGTGCCGGCGTTCCAGGCCCGCCAGCTTGTCCTTGAAGGCTTGCGATTCGAACATGGCGTCAGGCTTTCAGACCTGCGCGACGACGATGTGCCACCGCGCGACTCGAGTCGCGCGATCGACCCTAGGACTTCTTTGCCGCCGCGTTCGCGTACTTCTTGTTGAAGCGGTCGATCCGGCCGGCGGTATCCATCAACTTCTGCTTACCCGTGAAGAACGGATGGCAGTTCGAGCAGATGTCGACGCCGAAGTCGCCACGCGTCGAGAACGTCTCGTGCTGGGTGCCGCAGGCGCACGAAATCTTGGCGGGCTTGTAGTGCGGATGAGCGACGGTGTCTTTCACGGCAGGTTCCTTTGCATCCCGTTGCGGGTAAAGCACCCGGACTCGGGGAGCCCGTATCTATAGGGAGTGAGGCCCCCGAAAGCAACCCCCTGAACGACCTCGCTGGTCGGCGGGGCAGGGCCAAGTCAGCGACATTGCTAGCCAGAGTGCCTCTCAGCTGGCGCGACGACCGCCAAGACGGGCGGGTGCCTTGTCGGGAAACAGCGGGAGGAGCTCGTGGCCGACACGGAGGTCGTGGACGTTGCGGTACCGGGCCGACAGATCGAGGCTCGCGTAGACCTTGTTCTGGTCGAACAGCCCGAAGCTGGTCGACACGATGATCTGCTCGTCGCCGACCGTCTCGTAGCCCTCGGGGATCACGTCGTGGCCGTACATGCTGATCGTGCCGCCCATCGCGCGCAGGAACCGCCGCGCTTCGGTTTCGGTGGCCGAGCGTGCCCACAGGATCTTGCCGACCACCGGGGTGTCGAGCACCTCGAGCGGGCTCGAGTACTGCGCGCCGGAGAGATCGGCCGCCTCGACATCCGCGATCGAATCGATCTGCGCGGCGGGCGCCCCGTGGGTGAACACCACACCGCACTTGGTGACGGCGGCGAGCGAGAACGTGTGAATGATGCCGCGCATGCGCGCGGTCGCCGCCGGGCCGAGGATCTGTTCGAGCAGCGCGACCTCGTCGGCGGCGAACTTCGCGGTATGCGGGCCGCCGACGTGACCGTGCTCGTGGTTGCCGATCAGGGCGTGCACGCGCCCGGGATACTGCGCCGCGAGCCCGGCATACGCGATCATCACTTCGCCGGACGCATCGCGGTAATACTCGCCGAGGAAGTCCGGCCAGTCTTCCGGATCGATGTGCGGGCCGTGGATGAGATCGCCCGTGAAGATCAGGTGCGCATCGCCCTGATAGGTGTGCAGCGCCTGCTCGAACAACTCGACCATGCGCCGGAAATCGCGCATGCATCCTTGCAGATCCGTGCACACGAGCAGCCGACCGCGGTCGGGAAATCGCAGCACGCGAGCCATCCGAATTCCACGCTATCAGGTGCTCCCGCAGGCTCCTAGCGAGGCCCGCCGGTTTGTCCGGCCACCCCTGGAGCCGAGGTGAGATGTGGGATGCTCCCGCCATGCGCCGGATCCACGCGATCGTCTCCGGGCGAGTGCAGGGCGTGTCGTATCGAGCGTCCACAGCGAGCGAGGCGCGGCGGCTGGGTGTCACCGGCTGGGTGCGCAATCTGCCCGACGGCAGGGTCGAGCTCGAGGCCGAGGGGCCAGACGATCAGATCGCGGCCCTGGTCACCTGGTGTCACGCGGGGCCACCATCGGCGCAGGTGTCGGGCGTGGCGATCGAGGAGCGCGAGGTGACCGGCAAGGACACCGCGTTCAGCGTCACGAGGTAGCGCTACTCCGCGTTGCCGAGGAGCTCTTGGGCTTCGGGATCGGGCGGGCGACACACCACGCGATCGACGTTGCCCATCTTCGCGTGGATGACGTCGCACACCGGCGTGAACGACGCCTTCTGAAACGCGCGAAGCGAGGCCTGGTTGTCGGCGGAGATCAGCGCCCACGACCGATACGCGTCGGTGGCGCGCAGCTCCTTCGCGAGGTGCTCGAGCATGATCGGTGCGACGGCGCGGCCGCGCGCGAGGGGCGCGACGAACACGCTGTGAATGTACGCGTCGTACTTCGACATCTTCAGCGTGCGGCCGAGCTCCGGTGCTTCGATCGGACCGCGCGCGGCCCAGGCGATGCCGGCGGGACGCGTGCCCAAGGTGGCGAGCACCGCGGTGTCGCCGCGCCGCCAGCGAGTGTGGGCGGTCGGCTCGTCGACCAACAGCTGCTCGAGGATGTCGCTGCGCTGATTCTCGTCGAGCGCGTCGTAATCAGCTTCGCTGAACGCGGCGAGCTGGAGCCCGGCGGGCGCCTCGATGCCACGCGTCCAGAGCTGGCCGCGGTACAGGCAGTAGCGATCGTAGTGGGCGACGCTGGCGGCGGCGCTGCGGATCTTCGTCCACGCGGCGCGCGCCTGTGCTGCTGCGACGGCAGGCGTCTCTC
>JACCYD010001308.1 GCA_013696695.1 Deltaproteobacteria bacterium
TGCCGAGCGGCGGCGTCGTCGACGATTGCATCTTCTACAAGCGCAGCGACGACGAGTTCTTCGTGATCGTCAACGCGTCGAACACCGCGAAGGACCTCGAGTGGTTTCGCGAGCAGACGCACTCGCTGTGCGATGTCGTCGATGTCTCCGACGACACCGCGTTGATCGCGGTGCAGGGGCCGAAAGCGATCGCCCTGGTCGATGACCTCGCGAACGGCGCGCTGTCGGGAATGACGAGCTTCACGTTCCGCGATGCGGACGTTGCGGGTATCGCCTGCACCGCCGCGCGCACTGGATACACCGGTGAGGACGGCTTCGAGCTCGCGTGTCGCAACCAGGACGCCGCGAAGCTGTGGGCCGCGCTGCTCGACAAGGGCGGCCTGCCGATCGGGCTCGGCGCGCGCGACACGCTGCGCCTCGAGTCGAAGCTGCCGCTGTACGGCAACGATCTCGACGACGTGCACACGCCGCTCGACGCCGGGCTCGGCTGGGCGGTCAAGCTCGACAATCGCGAGTTCATCGGTGCGCCCGTGTTGCGCGAGCAGAAGGCCCAAGGCCTGTCGCGCCAGCTCGTCGGCTTCACGATCCCCGAGAGCACACGCGCGATCGCGCGGCACGGCTATCCGGTTTTGGATGGGGGTCGCACGGTGATCGGTACGGTGACGAGCGGTGGCCCCGGCATCGTGGTCGGTGGCGCCATCGGGCTGGCGTATGTTCCCAGCCAGCTCGCAGCGGCGGGCACCCAGCTCACGATCGATTGTCGCGGTAAAGATGTGGTGGCGACGGTGGTGTCCGGGAAGTTCTACAAACGAAAAGTATGAGTAAGCGAGTGGGCCAACAATGAGCACGTTCCCGCAAAACCTCCGATACACCAACGACCACGAATGGCTCGAAGCCAAAGGCACGGCGTGGCGAGTCGGCATCACGCAATTCGCGGTCGATCAGCTCGGCGACATCACGCTCGTCGACCTTCCCAAGGAAGGTGACCTGGTCACCAAGGGGCAGCGATTCGGCACCGTCGAGAGCGTGAAGAGCGTCTCCGATCTGTACGCACCGGTATCGGGTCACGTCACCGCGGTCAACGCGGGGCTCAAGGACGCGCCCGAGGACGTCAACGGCGAGCCCTACGGCAAGGGCTGGATGATCGAGCTCGAGCCCACCGAGAAGGCCGAGATCGACGAGCTGATGTCCGCCGAGGACTACGTCAAGCACGTCGCAGCCCAGTGATTCGAGTCACCTGCGGCTCCTGACCGCTGGTGCGCCGGCGACGCGGTCGCGCCATCGGCGGTCAGTCGTCAAGACTTTCGTGGGTGCGTGGCCGGTGTACTCTCGTCGTAGGGAATGACGCTCCGGCTCCTCGCCTCGATCTGCCTGCTCGTGTCCTGCGCCAGCGCAGGACGCGACAACCCGGTCACCGATGACGGCCCGGCCGGCGATGCGTCGGGTGACGCCCAGCCCGACGGGAACAACTGCGCGACGCAGCCATGCGACATCCTCACGCAATGCGGCTGCCTGGCGACGCAGGCCTGTGACATCGACGACAGCGACGTGATGGGCACGGCCTGCCGGAACGTCGCCGGCAACGCGGAGATGGAAGGCGGATCCTGCAGCAACACGTCGGGATGCGTCGCCGGCAACGTGTGCCTCAGCGGCGGCATCTGCCGCAAGTACTGCGACGACACCGCCGACTGCGGCCAGCCGCGCGGGCAATGCATCATCGCGATCAACAACAACGGCACGCCGATCCCCGACATCCCGAAGACCTGCTCGTCGAACTGCGATCCGACGAATGTCGCGGCGGGCGGCGGCTGCCCCGCGGCCCAGAAGTGCTCGCTGTTCATCGCCGACGTCAACGGTGTCGACACCAACATCGTCGACTGCGACGTCGCCGGCTCGCTGAATCAAGGTGGCAACTGCGAGGTCAACAACGCCGCCAACGACGCGCTGTGCTCGAAGGACCATCTGTGCACCAGCGTCGACGCGAACTCGACGTTCCAGTGCCGCCGGATGTGCGTGGTCGGAGGCGCGGCCGTGTGCGGCGGTCTGACGTGCCTCGCGTTCAACCCGCCCTTCACGGTCGGCGGCATCAACTACGGCGTCTGCAACTGACCTCATTAACCTCCCTGGCCGTCGCGCGGAGATGGGATACTGGGATGGTGCGATGGGTGCTCGCGCTGGGATGGTTGTCGGTCGGCTGCGGCCGGCTGAACTTCGACGCGCATACCTCCGCGACGGACGGCGCCGTGGAGGGTCTCGCGATCATCGAGCCTGCGGACCTCGCGGAGGTCGGGCCGACGATCAATCTGCGCGGGACGTGCACGAGCGGCACTGTCGACGTGTCGGGCAGCGGCGTGTCCGGCGCACCGACCGCGCAATGCGCGAGTGGTCAGTTCGCGGTGATCGTCGATCTGACGCCGGGCTTCGGGGACAAGCACGTCACGATCACGCAAGGTGCGAGCTCCGCGACGCGAACGTACGTGCGCGTGGCGCAGTCGCCGCTGCCGTTCACCGCGAGGAGCAGCATCACGAGCTCTGCCGGTCCCGCGACGCCGTGCATGCTCGAGATCGATGCACCGCCGGGTCTGGCTCCGGGTAATCTCCTGGTCGGCGTGATCCACTCCGACGGTGGCACCGACGCCTCGATCCTCACCCCGGGGTTCACGAGGCTCGATCTCGACACGCTGACAGCGGTCGGCTTCTTCAAGGTGATCGGCAACACCGAGCCGTCGCGGTACGTATTCCTGATCGATTCGGGCACCGCGATGGGTGGCACCTGTGCCTCGGCGGGCGTGCTGGTGGGCATCAAGAACGTCGATTCCGCGATTCCGATCACCACCGAAAGCTCGCTGGTCTCGTTCGGCGACAAGATCGTGGCACCGTCCGTCACGCTTCCTTCTCCGAGCATCATCGTCGGCTTGTTCGGCTCGAACGGTCCGATCGGCGGCATCACGGAACCGGCCGGGATGACGATCGATCCCGACGCCACGCCGAATGGCTCGTTCGCGGTGAGCGGCGGTGCCGGCAATGCGTTGATCGCGTGGGAGTCGGTCGGAGCCGGAGCCACCGGCCCACGGACCGCGACGCTACCGGGGACCGCCCCTGTCGCCGGTGCGTTGATCGGCGTGCGGCCGAACTGATCAACACATCATGCGCGGGTAGGCGATCACGAACAGCAGGATCGCGATCCCGGCGATGATCAGGAGGGTCCACCACGGGAAAGCTGTCGAGAGCCGCGCGAGCTTCTTGGTCATCAGAAGTCGCTCCTGATGTCGTCGCCGGTGTCGAACACCCCGTCGGGCCCGGCGGACACGACCATCACGCGACGACCGATCGGCAGCGCCTTGCCGCACACCATCTTCATGTTGTTGCCCCACGGATCGAGGCGCGCTTTCGCGCCCGGCTCCCAGTACTTGCCGCGGATCACCGGACACGCAGGAGCCGAATCGGGCGCCCAAACGCGGGCGAGTGACTCCGCGTGCTGACGCGCTTCATCGGTACGATCGGGTTCGGGGGTTGTCACTCGACGCACGATGGCCGCGCCGGCGACGGTGGCAAGCACGACTGCGAGCAGCTTTCGAGAATGCGAGGTCCGTGGCATGCGTCGGCAACGGAGCAACGCGCGCGCCACGGACGATCGAGTAGGCGACGATGGTTAACCTCGCGACCTTGATCGACGGGTGCAGCCCTCGGTGTCAAACCGGCGCGGGCTAGGGGGCGTCCCAATTGGACGTAGTCGTGGTGGTCGTGGTCGTGGTCGTGGTCGTGAACCTTGACGGCGACGGCAACGGCGACGTGGCCGTTCAATCGTCAAAACATCTTGGTGAGCATCGAGACGACGGCTTCGAGTA
>JACCYD010001311.1 GCA_013696695.1 Deltaproteobacteria bacterium
TGGCATCGCCTTCGTCGTGCGTCGTCACCGGCGCGGCGGTGCAGTGGTTGCGCGTCGCCCAGCCGGCGATCGAATCCTCGACCGAGATGTTGCCGTTCACGCCACCGCCACCGAACGGGACGACGAAGTCGGAGGTGCCGTGGACGTGGAACACCGGCACCGGCCGCGAGGGCGTGCACGCGTCGATGCCGAGCACGCCGGAGACAGCGCCGATCGCGGCGATGCGATCGGCGAGCTCGCACGCGAGCCGATTGGCGAGGAACGCGCCGTTCGACATGCCGATCGCGTAGATCCGATCGGCGTCTGCGCACAGCGTCGCCTCGACCTCGTCGATCACCTTTGCGATGAACGCGGCATCGTCGACGTTGGAGGCTGCGGCCGGGTTGCAGCAGTCACCGCCATTCCAGCCGCGCGGCGAGCCGGTGCCGTTGGGGTGTACGGCGATGAAGCCGTGCGCGTTCGAGGATTCGATCATGTGCGTGAGCTCTGCCTGGTCGGCGCCGCTGCTCGAGAGCCCGTGGATGTTGAGGACGATCGGCGCACGCAGGGTCGGGTCGTACGATGCCGGGACGTGCACCTCGACGTCGCGACCATCGACCCGCCAGGTCGCGTTCACGGGCTGCGCGGACTTGCCGGAGCACGCGGCCGAAGACGAATCAGGAGTGGCCTGCTCGTTCGCATCGGCCGTGGGCTCGTCGATGGGCGCGGCGGTTGCGCTGCACGCGATCAACGGCAGGGCGATGACGATCGAACGACAAGACATGCGCGCGCGAAGAGCAACGGCTGCGCCAGCGTTGAAGCGTTGAATCGCGTGTGGTTAGCGAACGTGACGACGAGCGTTGACCAACCGCGGACAGACGCCTCAGCTCTTGATGGCGGCCGGCTCGGAGGCCGGGTTGGCACTCACGCTCTTGATATGGCCGCGCGCCGCAATCGCGGTGAGCACGGCGGCGATCAGGAACGTGATGGCCGCGCCCGCGATCGACGCGCGAACCGTGGGCCGCTGGTTGCTCGGTAGGTGGGGTGCGAGGTGATAGGGCACCGAGACCACACGCGGCAGCGAGATCGCGCTGGCCGCGTTCGGGAGAGAGCAGGCTTGTTGCGACGAGCTGCGCGGACGTGCGGGCGGCTGCCCGATCGCGGCGGTGAACGCCGGTTGCTGAAACATCGCCGCGCCGCGCGACAACCGCGCCATCGGTGACTCGGATGACGGAATCGGCGAGATCAGCTCGGCCGCCACCGGCAGCATCGTGGCGGCAATATTGGGCGCGACGGGCACGGGCATCGTGAACGCGGCGCTCGAGGCGGCGTTCGGAGCCGGCGAGTTGGCGGCGAGTGCTGCGGAGCTCATCGCGTGGAGCGTGGCCTGGAGCGCGGCCATCGTTTGCGGACGAGCGTTCGGATCCTTCGCGAGCATCTGCGCGATCAGCTCGTCGAGGGCGTCCGGGAGATCGGCAACGAACTGGCTCGCCCGCGGCGCGACGGCGCGCTTGTGTCCTTCGAGCTGCGCGCGAATGTCGCCCGAGAACGGCGTGCGACCGGTGAGCAGCTCGAACATGATGCAGCCGAGCGAGTAGATGTCGCTCCGCGCATCGATGTTGGTGGCCGAGCGGCATTGCTCGGGCGACATGTAGCGCGGCGTTCCGAACACGGTGTTCATCTGCGTGTGCTGGCTCGCGCCGATCTTCGCGAGGCCGAAGTCGAGCACCTTGACGCGCTCGCCGTTGACCGCCGCTGGATCCGGCACGAGGTAGATGTTCTCGGATTTGAGATCGCGGTGAAGGACGCCGGCGCGGTGTGCGGTGTCGAGCGCCGAAGCGACCTGGCGACCGATCTCGATCGCCCACTGGAACGTGAACCGACCGATGCGCGAGAGCCGTGCGGTCAGACTCTCGCCCTGGAGGAGCTCGAGGACGATGTATGCGGTCTCACCGGTCGCCGTCGGCACGGTGCCGAAGTCGTGGACGGTGACGATGCCGGGATGAACGACGCGCGCCGAGGCGAGCGCCTCCTGGAGAAAGCGGCGGAGGACGTCCGCGTTGTACTGATGTGCGGGGTTGAGGATCTTGATCGCGACCGCGCGATCGAGAACGGTGTCGCGCGCGGTGAAGATCACCCCGAACGAGCCCTGGCCGAGCTTGTTGACGAGAACGTAGCGCCCGATCTGGCCGCCAACCGCGAGCACGGCTGGACGGATCGGAACGATGCCCGTAGCTGCTGTCATATCCCCAGACCTCCCATTATGTGGGATCCCGACTCACGGCGGATATGGTTTTTTCGCACCACGAGTGCCCACCACCGTCGGGAATGGTGTCGCGTAGATCCGCGTTTTTGTACATCTACCCACATGTATGCGGCCGGCAGATCGTGGTGCGATGACCGAGATGGAAATCCCGTGGAGCGAGCGCCGACCTCCGTCGTTCGCGCTGCTCGCGGTGACGGTCGGCAGCGCGATCGTGGTCGCGATCAGCGTGCTGCTGCTCGACGCCATGATCGCGCATACGCTCGCCGCGTACGAGCCGAGCTCGTGGTGGGACGCCGGCGTCACGCTCCTCGAGTGGGTCATCCTGCTGCCGCTGCACAAGCTCGCGCTGCCCGTGCTGCTCGTCGTCGCGATGCTCGCCACCGTGCTCGTCAAGCCGTGGCGAGGTGCCGCCCCCGCGTTGATGACGATCACCGCGGTGCATCTGATCTCGCGACTGACGACGAACTGGATCAAGGATGGCACCGATCGATTGCGGCCGTACGAGGCGATGAAGCGCGGCGTCGACGGCACGTTTGGATGGGAGAACGGCGTCGCGTTTCCCTCGGGTCACGTCGTGTTATTTGCGAGCCTCGTCATCCCGCTGCTCTACGCGGTGCCCAGGACGCGGCGGCTCGGCATCCCGCTCGTCGGGATCGTCGTGTTCATCGCGGCGGCGCGGATGGTCGTCAGCGCCCACTGGCTGTCCGACACGATCGGCTCGATCACGCTCGTGGCGGCGTGGACGTATCTGGTGAGCTGGGGCGTGCGGCCTTCGCGCTAGCAACCGCGAGCGTACCGAACACGATCAACGCGGCGCCGCCGATCGACGCCAGCTCCGGCGGCTGATCGAACAGCACCGTCTGCCAGATCATCGCGAACACCACCTGGACATAGCCGAGCGAGGTCGCGCGGCCGGCTCTCTCGAGCGTCAGCCCCAGCGTCAAGAACACCTGGCCGATCTGCGTCGCCAGGCCGATCGCGACCAGCAGCAGCCACTCGGTCGGTGACGGCGTCACCCAATCGACCACCGCCCACGGGATCGAGAGCGGCATCGCGACGAGCGGAAAGTAGAACACGATCACGAGCGCGTTCTCCGTGCGGGAGAGCTGCCGCACCGTGACGTATGCGAACGACGAGCACACCACCGCCCCGATCGCGAAGCCGAGGCCGATCGGCTCGACGCCGGCGCCGCTGGGATGAACGATCAACATCACCCCGCCGAGCCCGCACGCGATCGCGATCGCGGTCGACCAGCCAACGTGCTCGCGCAGGATCCACCACGCGAGCACCGACGTGAGCACCGGTACCGTCTGCTGGATCGTCGTCGCATCGGCGAGCGGAAGATGCGCGAGCGAGCCGTAGTAGCAAGTCAGGCCGCCGAACCCGAGCAGCCCGCGAAACATCAGCTTGCCGCGCTCGTTGCCCCAGAGCGGCAGATCGGCGCGCTTCACCATCCAGTACGAGACGACCAGCGTGACGATCGCGCGTGCCGCGACGATCTCGCCGGTCGGCAGCCCACCTTCGCTCGCGACCTTGACGAGCACGCTCATCACCGAGAAGCCGAGCGCGCTGCAGATCATGTAGAGCGCGCCGCGAGACATCGATCGGTTGTCTACAACGCCGCGACGATCTGCTGCGCAGTTGCGTTGTCGCCCGGCAGATCAGAGGCGTGTTGCCAGCGAACGTCGCCGGATGGGGCGACGACGAGCACCCCACCCTGCTGCCACGCATCGCCCTGCGTGCGGCCCTGGCGATGGCCCTCGGTGAACGCCTTCACGCCCTTGAGCCAGCCGCGCGGATCGAGCGTGCGCGCCATGCTGCGCTTGAGCTCCGCGGCCTTGTACACCTCGAGCGACGGGTCGGTGTAGACCGGCCCGTCGAACAGCGTCTGCTCGCGAAACCCGGCGACGAACGAGGGCGAGCCGTTGCCGATGACGTGGAGATCGGCGCCCTTGCCCGTGAACGTGTCGTGATGGCGGTGCAACTGCACCACGTGCTCGCGGCAGTGGATTCAACCGAAGTGGCGAACGAACACCAGGATCGCGGTGCGATCGCGCCACAGCGTGCCAAGGACCACCGGCTTGCCGTGCTCGTCGAGCACCGTCATCTTCGCGAGATCGTCGGCGCGCGTCTTCATGATCGCGAGTGTAGATCAGAACTTGATCGACGCCGTGGCACCGGCCGGGCCGATGCCGATGCGCAACGAGCCTTCGGATTCGCCGCGGCCTTCGTGAGTGAACAGGTACGTGGTGACGCCGATGCCCGCGATCGCCAGCCCGAAGCCGATGTCGGCGAGCAACGAGAACCGCTTGCCCGACGACTTCATCGACGATAGCTCGGGATCGTCGGGCGTGATGCCCGGGAGCCGCGCGCGCGCGTCGTAGTCCGATTCGCGGGACAGCGCGAGGAAGCTGAACGCGGCGCCCGCGACGAGCGACACGCCGGTGGCCGCGCCCGCATACATCGTGCGGCGGCGATCGTCGCGGCGCAGCTTGCCGACCGCCAGCCGTGCGCGCTGATCGGTGACGAACGTGCCCGTCGTGCGGTACGGCCGATAGCCCGACACCTTGATCTCGACCGAGTGCTTGCCCGGCGCGACCTCGAGCGGCTCGCGCAGCGGGGTGGTCCCGACGACCTTACCGTCGACGAGGATCTTCGCGCCTGCGGGTGCACCGGCGAGCTCGACGAGGGTACCGACCTCGCGCAGGACCACTGCGATCTTGTAGGTCGACGTGCGTTCCGCCGGGACTTCGATGCGCGTCGGGTGAAACCTCGGCGCGCTCGCGACGATGACGTGCGCGCCGGGCGGAATCGCGATGCCACCGGCCTCGAGCACCGCGGGCTTGTCGTCGACCATGACGCTGGCTGCGGGCGGCGACGCTTCGAACGGCACGAGCGGAACGAGGCCGACCTCGAGATCCACCGGCTTGCCTTCGTGCGCGGCAAGCTCGTGACGATGCGTGGCGTGACCGGCGAGCTTCACCTCGAGCGCGTGCTTGCCGGCAGGGATCGTCGCGGCGCCGTCGTGCGGCTTGCCATCGATCGTGATCGCCGCGCCCGCGGGCGTGATGCGGATCGACAACGCAGACGGCTTCTCCTGCATCGCGATCGCGTGCTCGGTGGTCTTGCCGTCCGCGACGGTGATGCGGCTGACGTAGCGATCAAAACCGGTTCGCTCGGCGATCACCTTGTAGTCGCCGGGCAACAGCGCCTTCTTGCACGGTGCCGTGCAGAACGCACCGGCCGTCTTGGTGTCGAGATAGATCGTCGCGTCGGTGTTCGCGGTGAGATCGACAAACGTCGACTTCACGGCGCGCAGACTGTTGACGATCTTCTGGGCCTCGCGCTTGTTTGCGCCGCTCGCGCCGGCATCGAGGTACGCCTGATAGGCCGCGTACGCCGAGGCGTAATCGCGCGCCTTGAGCAGCAGCACGCCGCGGAGCTGGAGCAGCTCGAGATCCTTCGGCGCGATCGCGAGGCCTTGATCGACGAGCGCGAGCGCCTTCTCGTCATCGTCGTCGGCCGCCAACTTGCGCGCCTCGTTGTATTTCTCGCGCGCGCCCGCGTTGGGGGCCGCCGAGGCGATCCCACAGGCGATGCACACACTAGCCACCACCAAGCGCATCGCTGCCACTATAGAGACCCCGGCGCTATCCGTCTATCAGGGGTTCACTGATTGTTAGATCGTACGGGCTGGCTGTACCCTGGCCCCAGCATGCGGGTGTGCACGCGATGTAAGGCATTGCTCCGGAACGACGCGCGAACCTGTCCCACCGACGGTTCCGACGCCGAGGATGTCGAGAAGCTGCCGAAGGACACGCGCCTCGGCAACTACAAGATCGAGCGCATGCTCGGCGAAGGTGGCATGGGCTTCGTCTACGAGGCGACGCACGAGGTGCTCAATCGACGCACCGCGATCAAGCTGCTGCGGCCCGAGCTCGCGACGCACGAGCAAGTGGTGACGCGGTTCTTGAACGAGGCCAAGGCCGTCAACCTCATCGATCACCAGAACATCATCAACGTCTACGACTACGGCGACGGCGCCGACGGCAGCGTCTACTTCGTGATGGAGTACCTCGAGGGCGAGACCCTCGACGACCTGATGCGCAAGCGGAAGCCGATGGCGCTCTCGCTACTGTTGCACACGTTCTCGCAGATCGCGAAGGCGCTCGCAGCGGCGCATGCGAAGCAGATCGTGCACCGTGATCTCAAGCCGGCGAACGTCTACGTGATCGCGCGCGAGGACAATCCATACTTCATCAAGCTGCTCGATTTCGGAATCGCACAGCTGCGCGGCGAAGGCGCGGTCCAGGGCCTGACGCAAGCGGGCTCGATCATGGGCACGCCGCAGTACATGAGCCCGGAGCAGATCAGCGGTGGCGCGGTCGATCACCGCACCGATGTGTGGGCGATGGGCGTGATGATGTATCGCGCGGCGACCGGCCACGCGCCGTTCAAGGGCGAGGGCTTCGGCGAGCTCGCCGGGAAGATCCTCCAGGAGTCGCCGAAGTCGTCGAGAGAGCTGGTGTCGACGATTCCGGTCGAGCTCGACAAGCTGATCAAGAGCTGCCTCGAGCGGAACCTCAGTGATCGCTGCCAGTCGATCGCCGAGCTGATCGAAGGGCTCGAGCGCGTCAAGGTCGCCACCAAGCTCGACGATGCGGCGATCCTCGCCGCGGTCTGGGAAGACGCGGGTGCCGGCGCCGAAGATGCCCCCGAGACGATCGCGGAGCGCACGCGCAAGAGCATGGCTGGGTCGATGCCCCAGTATCAGGGCGTCGATCAGAAGGTGATCGACCAGGCACGCGCGGGAAAATTGCCGGTGCGCGCGAAGACGCCGCTGCCGTTCGCCGAGCCCAAATCGAAGACCGGCCTGTTCGTCGTCGCGGGGCTCGCGGTGGTCGGGCTCGGCGTCGGCGCGTATTTCGCGTTCGGTCGCGGCGGCAGCCCAGCGAAGACCGAGGCGCCGCCGATCGCGGCGAAGTCGGAGGAGCAACCGAAGCCGGATCTGAAACCGGCCGCGAAGCTGACCCCGATCCAGGCCGCCGAGACGGCGATCAAGGAAGCGATCGCGTCGGGCAACCTGCAGCAGCAAGGGCAAGCTGTCGACGCGCTCGCGCTGGTTCGCCACATCAACACCGCGCCGCACCTTTATACGGCGCTCAAGGGCTCGCCCGAGATTCGCGTCAAGGCGGCCCGCGCGCTCGGCGATCTCGAGCTTCCCGATGCGGCTCCCAAGATCCGCGCAGCGCTCGCCGAGTCAGGCGACAAGGTGAAGGTCGAGCTCGCCGCGGTGCTGGTCAAGCTTGGCGACAAGGATGCGCTGGCGATCCTGAAGCGAGCCGTCAGCGACCCGGGCATGAAGCTGGCTGCCGCGATCGCGCTCGCCGAGAGCGGCGACGACAAGACCGCGAAGCCAGTACTCGCGGAGCTGTTCGAGTCGACGCCCGCAGGTCGCGAGCAATGGCGACGTTCGGCATATGGCCTGACCAAGCTAGGCGATGCCAAGGCGAAGGCGGCGCTCGAGGGCGAGCTCGCACAGCCGGATGCGGCACGTGCGGTTGCAGCAGCTGAGCTCCTCGCACTGACCGGCGATGCGAAGGCCAAGGACTATCTGAAGCGCGTCGGCGTCGATCCGGACTTCGCGCGCCGCGCCGAGGCGACGATCGCGCTCGCGCGCATGGGGAGCTCGGACACCGCGACGTGGCTCGACAACGGCTTCAAGAGCGCGGACGCCGAGGAGCGCAAGCTCGCGATCGCGATCAGCGCCCTGATCAAAGACATCACGCGCGACGGCGAGCTCGCGAAGCTCGCCGCTGACGACCCCGATCGCAGCGTTCGACTGACGGCGGCTGCTGCCCTGATCGCACGAGGAAACTAAGATGACCGACGATCCCAAGAAGCCGGCAGGTATCCCGATGGCTCGCACCGCGATCGCCAAGGTAATCCGCCGGAGCGCCGAGCCGACGCCCACGCCCGAGCACACTCCGGTCGCAGTCTCCACGAGCAGGACCGGCACGCTCGACGCGACGTCGGTACCGGAGCTCGAAGCCACGGTGATGCCGATGACGCCTGCCCCCGCCATCGCGATGCCGCGCACGTCGACGATCCTCGCCGGTGGCGCCGGCAAGGGTGGGCTCCCGCTACACCCCCTCACGGCGACGCAGGCGCCGGCACCGGCACCTGCCGACGAGCCACCACCGGGGCTCGCCACGCCGCGCACCAAGACGGTGCTCGCCGGCAGCTCGATCCAGGAGCCGCCACCCGTGGCCTCGCGCACCTCGACCAAGCCCGGTGCCGCGCCCATCTGGGACGGCCACGCGACACCTCCGCCGGAGAGCAAGCCCAAAGCGACCGCGAAGATGAGTGCCCTCGATGCGAGCCTGCTCATCCAGGCGTCGAGCTCGGCGCCGCCCGCCACCGCAGAGATGAGCGCGGCCTCGGTCGAGACGATGATCGAGACCGCCGTTGTCGACCCGCCGCGGATTCCAGACGCACCCACCGTGATGCCCGTACCGTCGGCGGCCAGCGTCGACGCGACGATGGCGTTGATCCCCAACGCGCCCACCGTGATGCCCGTGCCGTCAGCGGCCAGCGTCGACGCGACGATGGCGTTGATCCCCAACGCGCCCACCGTTCCGCCGGTGCCGTCTGCGGCCAGCGTCGACGCCACGATGGCGCTGATTCCCGGAGTCACCGCTCCGATGTCCAGCTCCGTCGAGGCGACGACGGCGTTGATTCCGGGCACGGCACCGGCATCGCAGTCGACGGTGTCGCTCGGCCCCTCGACCAACCTGGTACCGGCTCCGACCGTCGCCCTCGGTCCGAACCAGGGCCTCGCGCTCGGCACGCACGCGCATCCGCGGCCGTCGACGCCGCTACCGCTCGACTACGATCAGTACGTCGGCCAGGAGATGTGCGGCTACACGATCAAGCGCAAGCTCGCCGAGGGCGGCATGGGCGTCGTGTTCGAAGGTCTGCACGGCAAGATCGGCCGGCGCGGCGCGATCAAGGTCCTCAAGCTCGAGTTCTGTCGCTCCGACGAGGTCGTCGAGCGGTTCCATCAGGAAGCGCGCGCGGTGAACTCGATCCGTCACGAGAACATCGTCGACATCTACGACTTCGGTCGAGATCCGGACGGTCGCGCGTTCTTCGTCATGGAGTATCTCGAGGGCGAGCCGCTGTCGGGGCGCATCCGGCGCGGCGCGCTCAAGTGGAGCGAGGCGTTTCCGATCCTCGAGCAGACGCTGCGCGCGCTCAAGGCGGCGCACGACAAGGGCTTCGTTCACCGCGATCTCAAGCCGGATAACATCTGGCTGAAGACCGTCGACGGTGGAGTCCAGGTCAAGCTGCTCGACTTCGGCATCGCGAAGCTGGTCGGCAGTGACAGTCCGAAGGAGAAGCTGACGCAGACCGGCTCGGTGATGGGCACGCCCCACTACATGTCTCCCGAGCAGATCAACGGCTCGAAGGACATCGACAACCGGACCGACATCTACGCGATGGGCGTGATCACGTACGAGATGTTCGCCGGAGTGACGCCGTTCGTCGGCGAGACGCTGCAGGCGATCATGACCGGCCACTTGTTCAAGGAGCCGCCGCGCCTCGCCGACATCCCGGCCGACCTCGGCGTGCCGGGACCGATCGCCGAGATCATCGACCGCATGCTCGTCAAAGACGCAGCTGCTCGGTACCAGAACGTCGCCGACGTGATCGCGGATCTGCGCGACGTCAACAAGCAGCGTCAGCCCGCGATGGCCGAGACGCTCAGCCGGACGGCGCCGCTGCGCAAGGGCGAGCCCTCGATCGAGGACGACGACTACGCGCCCCCGAAGAAGAGCAAGGGCTGGATGGTCGGGCTCGGCCTCGTCGCCGTGCTCGCTGCCGGTGGCATCGTGGCGTGGAAGGTCACGCAGAAGCCGAGCGAGGCACCTGCCGTCACGCAGGTCACGCCGAAGCCAGATCCCTCGAAGCCCGATCCGAAACCGGATCCGACCAAGCCCGATCCGAAACCGGTCGACAAGGCGATCGACTACGACGCCGTGCGTGGCGAGGCGCAGACCACACTGCGTGCCGCCCTCAAGGAGACCGAGCCGGTCGTTCGCGTGCAGGGCTCGGATGCGCTCGGCAAGATCAAGGACAGCCCTTCGATCCCCGCGCTCACCACGCTCACCGAGAGCGATCCGGACAACGAAGTGCGCGGCCACAGCGCCGATGCGCTCGGCCTGATCGGCGCGTCGACCACGGCGGCGCTGATGACCAAGCTCGAGAAGACGGCGACGCCCGCGCTCAAGGTCTGGTACGCGTCGGCGCTCGCGCGCCTCGGCGACAAGGATGCGAAGAAGCGGCTCTACAAGTACGCCAAGGAGAAGGACCTCGCAGTCGCATTCAAGGCCGGCCTGACGCTCGCCGATGTCGCGGCACCCGGCGACAAGGATGCGATCAAGGCGCTGCGCACGCTCGCGGCGGCAGAGGTAGAGCTCAACCAGATCGCGCCGTACGCGGGCGCGGTGATCCTCACCAAACTGTCGGCCCTCAAGGATCCGCAGGCGCGCAAGATCCTCTACTCGGTCCTCGAGGCGAAGGATGAGGGCGCGCGGCTCGCGGCAGCAGAAGGTCTCGCCCGGCTCGGAGACGACGGCGGGAAGAAAGTGCTCCAGGACGTGCTCGCGAACGAGGCATCGCCGAACCGCCTCGTCGGTGCGGTCGCGTTGATCCCGCTCGGCGAATACACCGGCTTCGATTTCATCGCCGGCAAGCTCGACGACAAGGACATCGATACGCGCCGGCTCGCCGCGCGCGCGCTCGGTGAGATCGGCGAGTGCAAGAGTCTCCAGGCCCTGATCACGATGATGGGCGACAAGAACTGGTC
>JACCYD010001327.1 GCA_013696695.1 Deltaproteobacteria bacterium
CTGTAGATCCCACCGACGATCAGCCCGACCACTCCAGCCCCGGCGAGGGCGAGCCCGCCGATGCGCAGCGGTGCACCGCTATCGAGGCTCGCCGGTGCAGCAGGGCGTGGGGCGACGATCGGCGCGGGCACGGGCGTAATCACCGGAGCCCGTGGTGTGACCGCCTTGCGATCGGCGAGGCACGGGCCGAGCTCGGCGAGCAGCTCCTTCACCTTCGCGCGCTGTGACACGTCCGCGTCGGTGGCCTCGGCGAGGAACCGCTCGAAGTAGGTCGCCGCAGGAACGCAGTCGAACAGCTTGCGATACGACTGCGCGATGTTGAACAGGTACACCGGGTCGCGCACGAGCTGGTACGCCTCGTCGAATAGCTTGATCGCGAGGCGATAGTCGCCGGTCTCGTAGCGAACCTGCGCGCGCGTGAACAGCTCGCCCGCCGAGGTCTGCGCATCGTCATCTGCGAACGCGACCCCGGGCAGCAAGCAGATCGTGATCAGCGCGCGCTTCACTTGATGCCCCTCGGCTTCAACAGATCGCTCTTCGGCGGCACAGGCTTCACGACCGGGGGGCGACGCGGCGGGCGCTGCGGACGCTGGATCGCCACCCCACCCGGCACCGTCAACGTCACGCGCTTGATCTCTTCCCCGGGCTCGATCTGCACGGTCTCCGTGATCTCCGGCTTGCCTCTGACGCGCGCGACGATCTGGTGCGTTCCCGGCTCGATCATCTTGAGCGCATCGCCGCGTCCCCACTCGATGCCGTCGACGATGATCAACGCGTCCTTCGCTCCGCTGACGGTGACCGCCATCGCGACGCGCTCGGGTGCGGCCGGTTCCGTCGGCGCCGCAACCTCGTGCTTGGTCTCGATAGGGGATTTGGCGGAGTCATCGGGCGGAAGCATCGCTGCGGCGATCGGCTCGGGCGACGGCTCGGACTTCGTCAGCTGCCACGTGGCGATGCCACCGGCGATCACGATGCCCGCGATCGCCGGGACGAGCCACGCGCGCTTCGAGCGCCGACCGCGCGGGATCACGGCTTCGCTCGATCGTTGCGTCGGCTCCGCGAGCACGCGCCGGATCGACGCGAGCGTCGGCCGCTCCGCCGGATCCTTCGCGAGCATGCTCATGATGCAGCGCTCGAGCGGCCGCGGGACGCGTGCGAACTGAGACAGCGGCGGCGGCGCCTCGTTGAGGTGCTTGACGACGAGATCCATGCCGGTCTCGCCGGTGAACGGCGGGCGTCCCGACAACATCTCGTACGCCATCACGCCGAGCGAGTAGATGTCCGCGCGATGCGTGACGTCGACACCGCGCGCCTGTTCGGGCGAGATGTAGCGCGGCGTGCCGAGCATGTTGCCGGTCTGCGTCTTCTCCATCGCCTTCTCGCGCATCAGCTTCGCGATGCCGAAGTCGAGCAGCTTGACCAGGATCGGCCCGTTGTCGACCTGATGGAGGAACACGTTGTCGGGCTTGAGATCGCGATGGACGACATCCTTGCCGTGCGCCGCTTCGAGCGCGAACGCGATGCTCGTCAGCACCTCGCAGGTGTCGTCGACGGAGAGCGGCCCTCTCGAGAGCCGGGCCTTGAGGTCCTCACCGCGCAACCACTCCATCACGAAGTACGCGCGACCGTCGGGCAGCTCGCCGAGCGAGAACATGTCGACGATGTTGGGATGGCCGATGCGATTGACCGCCTGCGCTTCCTGGACGAAGCGATCGATCGACGCCTGGTTCGCGCACAGCTCCGGCTTGAGCACCTTGATCGCGACGGTCTTGCCGATCAGCGGATGCACCGCCGAATACACGGTGCCCATCGCGCCTTCGCCGATCTGCGTCTGGATCTCGTATTCGCCGACCGGGCTGCCCTCACCCAGCGCGATCATGAACCGCGGATTCGGCGTCGCGGCGCGTGGCATGGTCGCGCGCCGCAGCGTGCCTGGTGGCGGCGTCGGCACGATCGCCGTCGCCTCGTCGTCGAGCTCGATCGCGGGCAAGGCTATGTCCTTGCGCACCAACGGTGTTGGTCCGGTGTTCTCGGCTCGTCGGCCCCCGCCACCCATATCCTCAGGCTCGGCCACCCATCTCGATGGTACCCGACACGAGCGATGCGGTGACTGCCCATCATCGCTGCTCGCGGAAAGCGACAATGTAGGACTCGCGGCTCGGCTACAATGGGGACGATGCGAGCTCGGGAAGCGTTCGGCTTCTCCGCAGTTTTTTGGGTTGGTCTCGCTGCGTGTTACGACGCACCGACCGGCGAACAACCGTGCTCGATCACCTGCGTCTCCGAATGCCCCGGAGATCTGACCTGCAAGGCCGGGTTCTGCGTGGGGGACGGGGAGGAGTGCACCGCGGCGTTCACGTCGATCTCGGTCGGCGGCGGCTTCGCGTGCGCACTCGACGAGCTCTCCGACCTGTGGTGCTGGGGGAACAACGACTTTCATCAGCTCGATCCGGGCGACGAACCGATCGTCCCGGCGGCGCGCCGGATCGCGACCGGACGCAAGTACCAGCAGGTCTCGGCCGGGCGCGGCCACGTCTGCGCGATCAGCGACGGCCAGATCTATTGCTGGGGCGCGAACGACCGCGGTCAGATCAGCGGCGGCCTCCCCGGCGATGTGATCGAGCCGACCCGGATCGAAACCACCGGCGGCCCTGCGGCATGGAGCTCGGTGGGCGCCGGCTTTCAGTCGACCTGCGCGATCGCCGATGACGGCCGGTTGTTCTGCTGGGGCCGAAACGATTTCGGTCAACTCGGCAATGGAGGCACGGTGGATGCCGGCGCACCGACGCCGATCCGCAGCGACCTTACCGACTGGAGCGTACTGGACCTCGGCGGCGGGCTGTTCTTCGGCCAGCACGCCTGCGCGGTCTCGGCCTCGCAGGGTCTGTTCTGCTGGGGCGGAAACGGGAACTTCCAGCTCGCAGACGCGGCGCTCGTGTCCAGCCCTGTCCCGGTTCCGGTGGCGCTCCCCGACGTCACCTCGCTTGCCCTCGGCGCGTACTCGAGCTGCGCGATCTCTGCCGGCGACGTGTACTGCTGGGGCTTCGCTGGCGCCGGCTCGCTCGGCGATCCTACCGTGGTCGTCCCGGATGGCTCGCATGCACTCCCCGTGCTCGCGACTAACCTGCGCGGCGAATGGACGGAGATCAGCGCGGGCGAGATCATCGTCTGTGGTCTGCGCAGCGGCGCGGTCTACTGCTGGGGCGCGACCCGGAGCGGTGCCGGCATCGGCAGCGCGACGTGGCAGCCCTCACTGCTCGGCTTCACGCAGGTCGTCGCGTCAGGCGCGGAGCGCGTCGCGGTCGGCTTCAACGAGGCGCTCGATCGGTTCGGCGGCGACATGTTCGATCTCGAGAACGGCTGCCTGCTCGACGCCGGTGCGATCAAGTGCTGGGGCGACAATCGGTTCGGTCAGCTCGGTCAGGGCGCGGCCGCCGAGACTGCGGTGCCCCTCGAGATCGCTGGCGGCAAGACGTGGACGGCGCTCGCGACCGGCAGGCGCCACACGTGCGGCGTCGACGCCGAGGGTCAGCTGTCCTGTTGGGGCTCGACGCTCGGGGCAGCCGTCGACGGCACGATCGGCGGCACCGCTGAAGCGCCGTGTACCGGCGCGCCATGCGATCTCGGCACGCCGCAGCTGATCGGCCCTGCCGACGGTGTCGCGGTCGGCATCGATCACACCTGCTCGCTCGCCGGCGATCAGATCGCGTGCTGGGGCGACAACAGCTTCAACCAGCACGGCATGCCCGTGACCACGCTGGGGCCGTCGACGATCCCCGGCTCGTTCACCCAGATCTTCGACATGCACGGGCACTCGACGTGCGGTCGAACGAGCACCGACATCACGTGCTGGGGAAACTTCGCGATGCCGACCCCGGTGCCCGAGCTCGCGGCGATGACCTCGGTGGCGACCGGCGGCGTCGTCGCCGCCGGCAATTTCGGCGTCGCTTGCTTCCTCGACACCACCGGCACGTTGTTCTGCAGCGGGAACAACTCGCTCGGTCAATACGGCAACGGTCCTGCCTGCGCCGGAGCCTGCGTGACGTGCGGGAATCTCGTGTGTGACGGCGGCGAGACCACCGCGACCTGCCCCGGCGATTGCGGTGCTGGCGCGTTCTCGCGGCTGCGCAGCTACACCGCGTTCAGCATCGGCTGGGATCTCGACAACCGTGGCCCACCTTCGTGTGGCGTCCTCGCGGACGGTACCGTCGAGTGCTGGGGCCGCAATCCGGGTGGCATGATCTCGAAGGAGATCGATCCGACCACGCTCGCGCCCGTCGCGTTCGTCACCGCGCCGCAGTCGATCTCCGGACTCACCGGCTGCACCGACGTCAGCGTCGGACACCAGCACGCGTGTGCGCGATGCAATGACGACATCCTGTGCTGGGGCGATCATTCCCACGGTGCGGTCGGCTCTGGTCCGCAGACGTTCATCACCGTCTCCGAGCCGCGCCCGATCGCGGTGAAGCTCGACGCCGGCGATCAGTGGGCGCAGCTGACCTCGGGCGCAGGATTTTCTTGTGCGCGCAGCGTCGCCGGTCGCGGGTACTGCTGGGGCGGCAACCAGCACGGCGCACTGGGGCTCGGTGCAGCGGCGTCGACGATCCCGATCGTCGTGCGCAGCGAGTAACAAACGGGCGATTTCGGCGTATGCCTTCGGGATGGGCACCTCGAGCACCGGATTCGATCTGACTCCGCTCCCCGCCGATCGCGTCACCGCGCTCGCGCAAGACCTCACGGCCGAAGAGCGCCACGTGATCCTCGACCACGGCACCGAGCGCGCAGGCTGCGGCGTGTTCCTCGATAACAAGAAGCCCGGCACGTACACGTGTCGGCTGTGTGCGCTGCCGCTGTTCGCATCGAACGCGAAGTTCGAATCGGGCACCGGCTGGCCGAGCTTCTTCAAGCCGTTCGATCGCGAGCACATCGCCGAGATCGAGGACCGCGCCCACGGCATGCGGCGGGTCGAGATCCGCTGCATGCGCTGCGACGGGCACCTCGGGCACGTGTTCGATGACGGGCCCAAGCCCACCGGCCTGCGCTACTGCCTGAACTCGGCTTCGCTTTCGTTCGTGGACGACGGTGCGCCGCTCCCGCTGCGCAGCTAGGCGACTTCACACCGAAAAGATTTTTTCGAGGCGCTGTCGATCGGCGCCCTGCTCGTTCGACCCAGGGTTGCAACCCAACCCAGGAGTGTCAGATGAGTTTAAGCAAGTTTGTTTGGTTCGAGTACGTGTCGAAGGATCTCGCGAAGGCCCAGGGCTTCTTTGGCGAGCTGTTCAACTGGAGCGTCAAGACCGTCCCGATGCCCGGCGGCGACTACGCGATGATCTCCATCGGCGATCGCACGATCGGCGGTTACACGACGCCGCCGGACGGCGCCCCGCCCGAGGCACACTGGCTCAGCCACCTCGGCGTCGCCGATGCGCGCGCGACCGCCAAGCAAGTCGAGACGCTCGGCGGCAAGGTGCTGAAGGCGCCGTTCCAGGTCGACGGCTTCGGCACGATGGCGATCGTCGCCGACCCACACGGCGGTCCGCTCGCGCTGTGGCAGCCGGCGAAGCAAGAGCCGCAGCCCGCACCGGCGGACGGCACGTTCTGCTGGAACGAGCTGGCGTCGAAGGATCCCGCGGCGTCGGTCGAGTTCTACTCGAAGCTCGGCGGCTTCACCGCCAAGGCGCAGGACATGGGTCCGATGGGAACTTATTACGTGCTCGAAGCCGATGGTCCGCGCGCGGGCATCATGAA
>JACCYD010001333.1 GCA_013696695.1 Deltaproteobacteria bacterium
TGGTGATCGCTGGCATCGCGTACGGCGTGGCCGCGCTGTACGCGCTCAAGCGCGGCCACGGGCTCGGCATGATCGTCGGTGGCGTCCAGTGCGTACTCGACATCGTGCTCGGCCTCTATCTGACCGCCGCCGCCGCCAATCTCCGTCGGGTCGTCGAGACCCAGGGCCTGGACATCCCACATCTGATGTCCGGCCTCGACCAGCTCCGGCGCTACTTCGCGCTGCAGATGGTGTTGATCATCATCGCGCTCTGCGTGATGGCCACGGGGATCCTGCTGTTCGTCATCATCTGATCAGTACGACAGCAGCGCGGACGCGTAGGCGCGAAAGCCGGGCTGCGGATTCGGGAGGTACTCGAGGTGCGGCTCGTAATCGCCGAACACGTCGGGCTGGTACGCATGCTGGAGGAGCGCGTTGTAGACCGTCGCGCGGAGCGTCAGGCGCTTGCTCGGCGAATACGCCAGCCCGAGGGAGAGCTCGGCTTGTGGCGGCAGGCGGTCGAGCACCAGATCCGTCGCGGTGACGGCGATCGATTGCGGCTCGCCCATCGCGTCGAGGCCGAGGTCGCGATACTCGACGAGCCGGTTCGGATCTTCGGCGGCGCCGGTCACCTTGAGGCGCGTGGTCGCGGTGAGCTTGCTCGGGATCAGCGAGAACACGGTGGCGAGATCGAACCAGTGCTCGGGCAGGTTTCGCAGCCGGCCCTTGTCGCTGGTGTCGCCGCGCAGATAGGTGTAGCCGAGCTCGACGCGGTGGCCGCCGGTGACGAACAGCTTGCCGAGGAATTCGACGCTGGCGATGCCGCGCTGCCCCGAGTTGTCGTAGTTGCCGGACGTCACCTGGATCAAGTTGTCGATCCGCGTGTAGCTGGCATCGAGCCGGAACGACAGCTCGCGGATCCGGCGCAGCCCACGCCAGATGCGGGCATTGAGCTCGATCTGCGCCGCATCGGAGGTCTCGACGACGAGCTTGGGATTGCCGCCGATCTGCACGCCTTCGCCGTTCGAGGTGGTGTTGTTGAACACCGGCGGGCGGAAGCCCTGCGCGTAGTTGAGCTTGATGTGCCAGTTTGGGACGAAGTTCCACACGAAGCTGCCGGCGATCGTGGTGTTCATGTCGTAGCTGACCAGCCCGAGCGAAGGTGGCGCGACCTGGACGCGACCACCGATGTCGAAGATCAGCTTCTTGTTCGGCCGATACTGCGGGTTGACGTAGGCGCCGAGGACCGTGCGATCGGCGTCGAACGCGAAGGTCAGCGGGCAGCCGTCGACGGGGACGATCGCCATCGTGCTCTGATCGAAGATCCGCGGGCACAGCAGCGGGAGCCGCTCGAGATCGTACGGCGCGGTGATCTCGGATTCGGTGCCGGCGCCCTGCCGCGAGCGGACGACGTTGTCGGGTTTCATCTCGTAGAACGCCTCGACGCCGTATTGCACGCGGAACTTCCGCGTCAGCTCGACATCGCCGTCGAGTGCCGCGCCGCCGCGGTAGTTGGTGAGATCGGCCTGGAACGCGAGGCCGCCCTGGACGAGCGTCGAGGGTGACAAGACTTGCAACGGGAGGAAGTTGCGGACGAACTGGATCCCGTACAGGCGCGCCGCGATGCCGGCCTTTTCGCCGGCGAACCGCGTCTGATACTCGACGACCGCGTAGCGATCGAAGAGGTCCTGGCGATTCTTGCGCGACGTGCCGAGCGGATCGGCGCAGGTCGGATCGAGCATGCCGCTCGGACAGCGCTCGTCGTCGGGCAGCGTCACGCGGCTCGGATTCCCGGAGAACCCGGCCGGGTTGTACTGCTGGGCGAACGGCGCCGAGATCCGGATCTGCAGCTTGCCGACCGTGATCTTGGTGAACAGATTCGCGATCAGCGACTGCGCCTGATCGGTGGCGGTCAGCGGGCCGTAGATGTTCGCCGAGTTCGGCTGCGGCAACGCGCCGTGAAACAGCAGCAGCGGGAACTGTTGCTCGGGACCTTGATAGGTCTCGACCGACGCGTGCCCGAACAGCGACAGCTTGCCGTCGAGCAGGCCCGAGCTGCCGGCCATCACGTACGCGCGCGCGTTCAACCGATCGCCTCGACCATCGCCGAGCTGGCCGCCGACCTCGACACCCTCGAGATCCTCGGCGTCCTTGGTGATCACGTTGAGGATGCCGAGCAGCGAGTTCGAGCCCCACAACACGCCCCCGGGGCCGGTGATCATCTCGACGCGCTTGACCAGCTCCATCGGCTGGGCGCGGGTCGCGGCGGGTACGTTGACGAACGGATCGAACAGCGACACGCCGTCGTGGAGGAACTGCACGGCCTGGCCCTGCCCGCGCACGATCGGCGTGACGAACGTGCCGTGAAACAAGCCGACGGTGCTCCAGCCCGGCACGGTGTCGTAGAGCTCGGGCAGCGACTGGAACTGGCGATCGCGGATCTCGTCCGCGGTGATCACGGTGACGATCGCGGGTGCTTCCTGCACGGTGGTCACGCCCTTCGCGGCGCTCTGCACGATGTTCGCGAGATCGAGGGCTTCGTCCTGTGCAGGTGCGGCAGGGTCGCCGGTCTCGATGACGAGGACGGGAACTTCGACGTCGGTGGCTTGAGCGTGAACGGGGGTGGCGAATAGCGCGAGCCCGATCACCACGATCGCGATTGCTTGGACGACGCGTGTTCCAGAAGGCCGCCAAGTCGCCACGTCGCCAAGCCAGACGCCAAGGATCTTCTCAGCGAAAACGCGCTCGCGCGATCCCAGGGGTCGAGACCGCGATGCACTGTTGGTTTGGAGCATGCCGCTCGTCACGGCGTTCCTCGCTGTTGGGCCTTGATGAAGTCGACGCGTGCGTTCGCGGCGTCGGTTGCTGCGAACGACGCCAGCGGGCGATCCGAGCCCAAGCCGACGGCCTGCAGCTGCTGGACGGCGACACCCTGCGCGATCAAATAATCCGCCACCGCGCGCGCGCGCTGTTGCGACAGCGCCTTGTCGCGCGGCCTCTGCGCTGCGATCGCGCCCGCGGCCGTCGCGCGCGTCCCGAGCGGCACGTGGACCTCGACGCGGATGACGAGCTTCTTGGTCTTGATCAACGTGGCGATCTGATCGAGCAGCGCCTTGGACGCGGCCGGCAGGTTGGCGGCGCCGGTGAACGCGAGAGTGGCGCCCTTGAGGTCGATCCGATCGGCGCGCTCGTCGACCTGCGGCCCGGCTTGACGCCCGTCGGGACAGCCATCGTCATCCTCGAAGCCGTTCTTGATCTCGGCATCGAGCGGGCACTTGTCCTTGCCGTCCGCGATGCCGTCGCCGTCGTTGTCTTCGTCGGGACAGCCATCCTCGTCCTCGAAGTTGTCGAGGTCCTCGCGCTGATCGGGGCACCGGTCGACCGCGTCGAGCAACCCGTCCTGGTCGTTGTCGCGCTCGGGGCAGCCATCGGCGTCCTCGAAGCCGTCCTTGTCCTCGGCCTCGTCGCGGCAGGCGTCCGAGCCATCGTCGAGCCCGTCGCGATCGTTGTCCGCGTCGACGCAGCCGTCCTCGTCCTGAAAGCCGTCCTTGTCCTCGGGCTCGCTGCGGCAGCCGTCGAGCGAGTCGGGTACGCCATCGCCGTCGCGATCGTTTCGTCCGGGCACCGCGGTGCCGACCGGCTGCGGCGCCCACGACAGCCCGGTGGTCACGCGCATGTCGTCACCACGCGAGCCGAGCTGCGCGGTGCCGATCATCGCGAGCAACGTGACGTCGGCGGACATCCGGAGCTGCGCGCCGACGGTGGCGAGCACCGACAGATCGCCGCGGCCGGCGCCGGCGAAGTAGTCGGCATCGTCGAGCGACGAGCAGCGATTGCCGAGGTACGTGCGGCAGCTGCCGTAACTCGCAGCGTCGGGGAGCGGCACGAACAGCTGCGCCTCGATCCCGAGGTGCGCGCGCGGCGTGATCTCGACGATCGCACCGGCGCCGATCACCGCCTCGGAGCCGACGTCGAGGAACACCTTGGCGTCGAGGTCGGTGGCACCGGCCATCGCGTCGAAGCCTTCGAGCACGGTGCGCCGGCGGATCCGCGCCCCGCCATTCGCGAGCACGCGGGTGGCACGCGCCGGATTCGGCTTCCACTCGACGGCGAGCTTGGGCTCGAACACCAGGGAGCGATCGCCGAGCAGCATCTCGTCCTCGCCAAACGGGAGGAACACCGAGCCGACGAGCGCGACCGCGAGCTTCGGCCGCGCGATCAACGCGAGCTTGCCGCCGAGGCGCGCGTCGAGGGGCCCGGCGAGCCCGTCGCCGAGATAGCTGCCCGCGTCGTCGGGAGGCGCGCTCGGATCGATGTTCGAGATCCGGCGCAGCGCGATCAGGCCGGTCGACGGCGTGATCTGACTTCCCGCCCCGTAGCGACCTCGCGTGCCGTAGCCCTCCCCAGTCGCGGTGCGATACGCGGCGACGTCGAAGCCGATCGCGAACCGCGAGGCGACCGTCATGCCGAACGCGATGTCGAGCACCAGCAGGCGATCGAGCACGCGATCCTTCGCCGTGTCACCGATGCCGGGCACCGCGACGGCAACCGGCGACGTGCCAAACCCGACGAGAAATTTCAGCGACAGGTCGTGCTTCGGCAGCAGTCGCGCGCCCTCGAGCGAGAACACGCCGTTCGCATCGTACGAGCTACGAAACAACGCACCGTCGATGCCGCTCGTCGGCTCCGCGGTCGCGACGCCCGTCGCGAGCACGACAGCGACGGCGACGAGCCGCGTCAGAAGTTGCACGTCTCGCCGCTGGCATCGGTGGGACGGAAGATCTGGACGAACAACACGAACGGCAGCGACACGCCGGCGTGGCCTTCGTAAGCGCACTCGGCGGGCAGCCCGCCCGCACCGATGTAGCCATCGAGCTGTGCGTCGGTGACCAGCACGGTGCCGTTGTTGCCCGTCGCACTGGCGTTCGGATCGATCGTGGTGCGCGTCGCCTGGTTGGCGACGAAGTAGAAGTCGTCCATCGGGATCGGCGTGCCGCCGCGCAGGATCGTGACGCCTGCCTGGTTCTCCGTGCCGGTGCGCATCGCGCGAAAGATCGCGACGAACATGCCGTCGGAGATCGCCGGGCCGCCGCTATTCGTCCACGCGGTTGTCGTCGTCGCCGGTGCGACGAACGCCTCGAAGTCCTTGACCGCGAGGTTCGCGACCGCCGGCGTCGCGAGGCCGATCGCGTTCGTGGTGCCGCCCGGCCCTCGCATCGCCTGTGCGGCGTCGTCGATGCCGAGGCCGACGAACGGATTGGTGGGCAGCGTGATGTCGGGGACCTTGTAGCGACCGCAATCGTCGAGATAGATCGGGCCGGTCTCGAGC
>JACCYD010001341.1 GCA_013696695.1 Deltaproteobacteria bacterium
ACTCACCGATCAGCCTTGGCAAGCCGAGCGCTGCGGGCGCGGTGATTTCAAACCGAACCAAGCCGGTCGCCGGTGGTGCCACCAGCGAGAACGCGCCGGTGCTATCGGTGGTGCCGATCGTCGACGGCACACCACCGATCGAGAGCTGGACCGTCGCGTTCGCGATCGCGACGTTTTGCGGATCGCGCACCGTGCCGCTGACCTGCGTACCGGCCTGCAACGCGAGCGAGGTCTGCCCGGCGAGGAAGGTCACGAGCTGCGGAGGCACGTCCGGCGTCGTCGGGATGACGAGGACCTGGTGGGTCTCGGCGCGCAGCCTCGCCGAGAACTGGCCGACCGCATTGGCATAGGTCTCGACCACGGCATCGGCGCCGACGCCTGGCATGAACTTGAGGTAGCCAGCGACCGGGGTGCCTCCGAGCGTCACCGTTCCGCTCGCATCGACCGCTGGGCCGAGCTGGACGTCGTCGTCGAGCAGATCTTGATCGCCACCTTCGACGACGACTTGCTTGTCGAGCGGCGGGCGATCCACATCCGGTGGCGCGACGACGCGGATGCGGAACGCCGTGGTGCCGACGCCCGGGCCGTTGATGTCGATGTCCTGACTCGCCTCGGGACAGTTCGCGTCCTCGATCCGGAAGCGCACGCGGTAGACGCCGTCGGCGGTCGCGGGAAACTCGACCGCCGAGTTGTCGGGGCTCGCCGACGCCGGCGTCATGTTGCTACCGCCGTTGAAGCTGAGGAACCAGTCGTAGGTGTGCTGGCCTTCGGAGTTGGTGACGTTCGCGATCGCGCGCACGACGGTGTCGGGGCTCGCGAACGGCGGTAGCGCCTCGTACGAGATGCTCACCTGGCACGGATTGGCAGTCGGGGCGTCGGGGTCGGATACCCCGTCGGCCGCACCGCCACACGCTCCGAGACACACCGAGAGGACGAGGGCGCGGCTCATCGAACGTCCACCTTCCAGGTCTGGCGTTGCAGGCACGCGGGGACCAGCGTCGGATCGAGCTGGCAGGTCGCGTCGGCGGGATCGCAGGTCAGCGGGAACGGACTCTGGCGATCGGCGATCTCGACGCGCAGCTCGACGACATCGCCCGGTGTGAAGCTCGCCGGATCGAACGCGAGGCTGTTGCCGGTCTCGGTGCCGAGCGGTTGCCGCGCGCCGCCGTTGAGCTTGAGCGACCAGTGAAACGAGCTCTGACCGAGGATCGGATCCTCGATGTCGGTGGGGAACGGATCGATCGCGTCGATGATCTGGTGGACCTGGAACAGCGTCGGCTCACTGAGTGGCAACAGATTCGCTCCTGGCGGCGCCGGCGAGACCACGCCGAGGCACGGGACCTCGTCGACCACGACCACGACGGTCTCGAGCAGCGTCGTCGAGCCATCCTCGCCACCCAGTGGATCGCTGGCGACGACCTGGATCTGCCAGTTGCCGGCGAGGTCGGGCGTGAACTTCTTGCCCTGTTGGAGCTTGTTGTCGGGATCGGACAGGTCCGACAAGCACATGGGTTGCGGCGTGCAGACGTCGGTCAGCACCGCCGTCGATGCGCCGGGTGAGAACAGCGTGAACACGAGCGTCACGTTATTCGCCGTGTCGTCGGCATCGTCGTACACCGCGAAGATCTCGATCGGCGTGCCGATCGTGAAGCCGTAGCTGGAATCCTGGCTGAGCTTCAACGACGGCTTGCCGTTGCGGAGCGGGATGATCAGCTGCTGGCGCGGGCGCGCTTCGGCGCCGAAATCGTCGACGCCCTCGAGCTCGACCAGGAGCGACTGCGCGGGCGTGGCATTCGCGCGCGCGATCGGCGCGTCGAACACGAACGTGGGCGCCGAGCTCTCGATCGCCGGTTCGTCATCGCAGGTCGCGACGTCCGAGGCGTCGTCGCAGACGTAGAGTCGCCACGCGAGGTTCACGATGTGCCCCTCGGGGTCATTGACCTCGGCCTGCAGCGTGACCTCCAGCTGACCTCGCTCGATCTCCTCCCCCGTGGTGTTGAGGATCCCGAGCGACGGGCGCTGGTTGATCGACGGGAGGTACAGGCACCCGCCGAGCACGCTGAGGACGAGGAATCTGTTCACGGGTTGACCAACGTGGCTGCAACCATCTTGCCACCTGCAAGTCCTCGAATCAGCAATGGTGGGTTGCCCTCGATCTTCACGATCGCGACTCGGCTGTCACGGTCAAGGGTCGCAAACCAAGGCCTGGCCAACCTCGTGGAGGCGGCACGGGACCCGGGTGATGTCGACGAAGCCACCGATGCCGGGGTTCGCACCCGCGTACACCACGCCGCGGTAGCGGGCGGGCTTGAGCTTGGCGACCGAGCCGCGCGGGTAGTGCATGCCGTTGAGCTGCACCCGATCGCCGGTCGTGATCGCGATGGTCACCGCGACGGTGGCGAGCAGCGTGCCCTGGATGCCAACCGTCTTGCCACCTACGAGATCGACCTCGCGGGTCCAGCTCGCGCCGTTGATGCCGGGCTGCGTGCAGGTGATGACGTGGTGGCCGGCCGGCAGGCTGACGATCAGCTTCGCGCCTGCGGTCGACACCCGACCCTTCGCGGCGCCGTCGACGGAGACGTCGCACCAGGTGTCGTTCGAGATCACGATCTTCGCGTCCTCGGCGGCCGGCACGTCGGGGACGGTCAGCTCCGCCGCATCCGGTACCAGCGCGACCGCAGCATCGGGCGGCGCGAGCGTGATGCCGACATCGCGTTTCGCGACCGCGGCATCGCGCCGTGCGACCGCGGCATCGAGGGCGGCGGCGGCATCCGCGGGTTCGATGGCAACGTCGGGCTCGCTCGCATCCGCAAACGCCGGCGTGACGACGATCGCATCGGGAAGCTGCGCGAGGAGGGCCGCATCCGGCGTCGACGCGCCACCGCGGAGCTGGGTCACCGCGACCGCACCGCCACCGAGAACAAGCGCGGCCACCGCACCGATCGCGATCACCT
>JACCYD010000741.1 GCA_013696695.1 Deltaproteobacteria bacterium
CCCGCGCTATGCTCGGGCGCGATGCGGTGGCTGGTGCTCGTCGTACTCGGCGTTCTCGTCTGGGGATGCGGTGGCCCGCCGCGTCGTCCGCCGGTCGGCGGCAGCGGGGGAAGCGCAGGCTCCGCGGCGACCGTCCCGGCAACCCATCGCGTGCCGCAAACCACGACCGACGTGAAGGTCTCTGTGACCGACAAGAAGATCGTGATGAACGGCATCGCGGTGTCCGCAAAACCCTCGGTCGCCGACATGGAGGCGATCTTCGGGAAGCCCGATCGGACGTGGGATTCCGGCGGTGCGAACAAGGTGCACACCTGGGATCGCATCGGCCTCCTCGTCTACGAGCCGTACGACGCTGACGGCACCACGGGTGATGGCCGCTGCATCTCGGCGACGTTCCCGTTCAAGGCGATGTCGACCTCGTTTTCGCCGAAGACGATGTTCGGCGGATCGATCACGCTCGACGGCCAGCCGCTGGCCCCGAAGCTCGCGCTCGACGCCGTGCTCAAGTGGCCGGGCGCGACGCAGCCGTACACCAGCGCATCGCTGGTGTTCGATCGCGGCGAGTTTCACGTGTTCACGATCGAGGAGAAGAAGGGCGGCATGCTCGATCTCGTCGAGCTCAGCTTCTGGCAGCAAGCGCGCGAAGGACGCGTCGCCAAGCCTCCCACCGTGCGGGTCGAAGATCCTGATGACAGCACCTGCAACGCGGGTGATCCACCCCGCTGTTCGAACATCGCGCTCGCGATGCAGACCGGCATGTCCGGTCGCAAGAACTTCGAGCGAGCGTTCGAGCTCGCGAAGACCGCGTGCACGGGTGGCGACGTGTTCGGCTGCGTGATGCTCGGCAACATGCATGACGCCGGGAGAGGCACGGCGTCATCGAAGCCGGAGGCCAAGGTCGCGTGGAAGCGCGCTTGCACGCTCGGCTACAAGCCGGCCTGCGAGCTCGCAAATTAGCTGAGCTAGCGAATTCGCGCGAGCACCGCGTGCGCCGTCGTCGACAATCCGTCGGGATCGAGCGCAGCTTCGAGCGTGCGCAGCGATCGCGCGAGCTCGTAGGCTCGCTCGCGGCCGGCTTCGTCGAGGTCGTGCCAGGCGGGGTGATAGCGCAACTCGTCTCGCGCGCGCGGCCGATACGCACCGGCGACCTGCTCGATCAGCTCGTCGTTGCCTTCGTCGGTCGGCTCGGTGTCGCTCATGGCATCTCCACCACGATGCCGCGCTTGCCGAGGCAAGCTGCGAGCAACTGCCGCGCGCGCGTGAAGTTCTGGAGGAACGTGTTGAGCTTCATGTTCACCGACGCGGCAAGCTCGTCGTCGTCGCGACTGCCGGCGGCGGCGAGCCGCGCGTCGAGCGCCTGGCGCGGTTTCGGCGGCAGCTTGTCGCGGCAGTCGACGATCGCTTGCCGCAACAGCGGATCCGGCGCCGGTACGTCGACCGCGAGGTCGGCCTCGAGATCCGCCGGCTCGACGGGACGCGAGCGCGTGCGCCGCAGCTCGGAGACGGCGAGGTTGCGCGCGATCCGGATCGCGAACCGGATCAGCGCGTCGGGCTTGCCGTCGGGAACGAACCGCGGCGCGACCTGCCAGAGGCGAACGAGGGCTTCTTGCAGCACCGCCTCGACATCGAGTGCACGGGCGAACGAGGCGAGACTCCCTCGCACGCGAGGCTCGGCACCGGCGAGCCACTGCCCGAAGGCATCGGCATCGCCTGCGGCGATCCGCGCGTGGAGGAAGTCGAGGTCGCTCACAGCACGAGCCACACGAGGAAGGCGATCAGCGCGAGGACAACCGCCGCGATCACCAGCCCCAGCCGACGGCGCCTCGCACGCGGCGCCATGAACGCGCCGGTGTCCTGTGACGACATCCGCATCATCGGGGCACCCGGGATTGGCCGATTCTCGTCGAGCCTGAACGCGTGGGTCTTCTTCGCGAGGCCGAGCATCGTCTTTGCCGATGGCATCGACTGCATCGGGGACGGCGCACCGGCCATCGAGCTGGCGGAGACCATCGGTCCGCCCAGCATCATCGGCGCTGCGGCCCCGAAGCTGCTCGCGGCGGTGCGCAGCCCGAAGCTCTCCGCGGTGGTGCCGTACGGCAGTGCCTGGGGCTGCACCTCGTGGCGGGCGGGCCCGTCGACGTGGCTGTCATGGTCGATCGCGACCCACGACGTCATCCGCGTCGCGATCTGGTACTCGACGCCGACGGTCTCGATCTCGCGATCGATCGCGCTGGAGTCGTCCGCGATCGTCCACCGCGTCTCGAGGTCTGCGACCAGCTCGCGCGCGTAGAGCGACACGATCGCCGGGTTATTTTCGCGACCGGAGTCGCTCCCCGGTTCCCGATCACGCTTCGGCGATACCGTGATGCGCTGGATCCATGCCTCGCTCGACACCCGATACGGATGGCCCGGCCCGGTCTGTCCCTTCGCGAGCTCGCCGCGCACGACCAGCTCGCCACCCTCGGGAGACAACGCGAGGGCCGCGACAACGGGCGAGCCCTCGAACACGTCGGGCACGCGCTCCGGCGCACTGCGCACGAGCGCGCTTCCGGAGATCTCGACATTGGTCAGCACGGGCGCCTTCATGCGATCGACGAGGCGCTTGGCACCGCGCTCGATATCTTCATCGAGGCCGACCAGCACCTCGGCGCCACGCCCCGCGCGCGCCATCGCCGTCGCGAGCGCGCGATTGACCGCCGAGCCGATGCCGAGCACGTGGAGCCGGCACGACTTCGGCAGGTTCTCGTGCAACGTGCGCACGACCTGCGCTTCGTTGCCGATGTACCCGTCGGTCACCAGCACGACCTGGCGCTGCGCGCCGATCCGGAGGGCGTCGAGCGCATCGCGAACCGCACTGCCCATCTCGGTGCCGCCCCCTGCTTCGCGCGAGCGCACCCACTTGATCGCATCGCGCTTGGCATCGGAGGTGGCATCCACAGGCTCCGGCTTCCAGCGCCGCGTCTGCATCGAGAACTCGATGACCTCGAGGCGATCGAGCTCGCCGAGCGATTCGATCAACATCGAGATGACGTGCTTCGCCTTCTGGAGCGGCGCACCGCCCATCGAGCCCGACGTGTCGAACAGGATGATCAGGTCACGCGGCAGGAGGGACACCCCCGTAGCTCCCTCGGAGCGGGCCGGAGGCACGATCGTGAGCAGACCGTAGGAGTGCTCGGCTTTTCGCGCGAGACCGTCTCGCGCGCTACCTGGGCGAGCGACGTCGAGCGACAGCCCGACCTCGCGCGTCGCCACCGGCCAGCGCACGACGATGTCGCGATCGAGAGTAGCCTCGGTATCCAGCTCGACGTTGCCATCCGCGTCGCGCTTGATCTTGTGCGATGGCGAGCTCGCCTTGCGACCCGCGATCAGCCTGTCGCCGATCGAGATCGCGATCTGAACGCTGGCGCCCACGCCGCCGGGCGCGACGGCGATTGCCGTGTCGCGCGCGTCTCGCTCGGTGGCTTCGGTGGCGGCGGTGGCGGGGGCCGAAATGTAGCGCGGGCCGATCACGGTCGGGAACCGCAGCTCCCACTCGCCCTCCGACAGCCACGCGAGCTTCTGATCGACGGTGATCCGCGCGATCAGCGTCTGCCCCGCGGGCAGGTTGCCGATCTCCTGTGTGAAGATGTCGTCGCGATTCTGCTCGAGCAGCGCAGCGGTCTTGCCCTCGGCAACCGCGCGCTCGAACCGCTCGCGCGCCTCCCGCTTGCGATCCACCGTGCCGGTGATCGTACGCCCTGCGATCTCGAACACGTACGCGCTGACGGCGCCATCGGCCGGTAGCGGCATCCGATACGTGACGTGCAGCGTCTCGTCGTAGCGGTTCGCGAACGTCTGCTCGAGGACGATGCGCGCGATCCCGCCCTTGGCCTTCGCGACGAGCTTGGCCCCGAGGAGTGGGAGCGAGCGGCCGTCGGTGGTGAGCACCTCGGCGCCCGAGGAGTTGATCGGTGCAGTGTACGGATTCAAACGAGCACGAGCCGAGGAGAGAGCGGAGAGTAGCGGCATTGATGGCGTCCTTTCACGCGACCAACGCAGCCCGCCCGCTTCCGGTGACAGGGGAACTTCGATTTGTACGTTTCCGCGCAAACCAGGAACGATTGCGACACCTTGGATCGGGGGAGCGTGACCCGAGCTCACGCTTCGATCGGATAGAGCCGCGTGCTGCCGTCGCTCCACATCACCAGGAGGCGCCCCCCGCCGATCGCGATCCGGCGCGGCACCGCAGCTCCCGCCCCGGCGACGCGCGCGCAGCTCGGCGGATCGCGATGCCAGACCGAGACGCGGACGCCGTCGTGCGTCGCGACGATCGAGCAGTCCTCGGTCATCGACGCCGCGTGAACCGGCAGCTCGCCGAGGATCTCGCGATTCGACGCCGACGCGAGCTGCACGTGTGACGCGTGAAGCCCGACGATCGCGCCGGTGCCGAGCGCGGCGATCGCGCGTGACCCGATGATGTCGACGTGACCGTGATCGTCGTGCGCGACGCCCTCGATGAAGCTGCCCCACACGCCCCGCGCGTCGAACCGATCGCCGGCGACCCACAAGCGATCGGTGTCGCGCGTGAAGCGCACGAGCCGCAGCGTGCGCCCGGGATACTGCGTGGTCGCGGCGCCGCCGCCGAGCCGATCGACGACAACCAGCCGGGACTCGCGGATCGTCGCGACCCGCGTGCGATCGCGACTGACCGCGAGCGCGCTGGGCATCAGGTCCTCGAGATGATCTACCAGCCAGTGCCGCAGATCGGGGTTCTCGAGCTCGAGGTCGAGCGCGGCTGCGGCCATGACCAGCGCGTCGTCGCGACGCTCGGCGAGCGACAACAACACCGCGTGCGCGAGGCCGGTGGGTTGCTCGACGATCGCGGTCTGTAGATCACCACGAGCCAGCGCCTCCCACGCCGCGTCGACGAGCGGGTGATCGTCGTACACGGGATCCGCGGACGACGCCCACGCATCCCAGACCCGCGTCCACCACTCGGCGGCCCACGCGTCGAGCT
>JACCYD010001385.1 GCA_013696695.1 Deltaproteobacteria bacterium
CGTTAGGATCGGGCGATTCCTCGCCTATTTTGCTGCGCCTGTAACGTCGAGTCGAAGCGCGTTACCTCGCTGTAACCCGCAAGTACGGCTCGCTGTTACATCGTGGAGGGGCATCGCATTTGCTGATGCTCCTCCGTGGTGCGCCACCTAGCCGTCGGTTTCCTGCTCGCGACCACGCGTCTCGCGGTCGCGCAGCCGACGCCTACCGAGGAGGCAAAGCCCTGGCGGATCGACCGCGCGATCGACGCGCCGGCCTGGCTGCGGCTCGGGCTCGAACACCAGTCTCGGTTCGAGCACCTCTCGCATGACTTCCGCGGCAAGGCGACCGACGACGCGACCGCGTTCTCGATGCGCACGCTGGTGACCGCGGAAGCGAGCCTCGAGTCCGTGCTCGCCGGCATCGAGCTCGAGGACTCGCGGATCTACGCCTCCGACGCGACGGCGCTCAACACGACGCTCTCCGATCCGCTCGAGATCCTCCAGGCGTATGTCGGGGTGCGTCGGAAGAACCTGGTGCTCGACAACGACGCGTTCGAGGCACGCGTCGGTCGCCTCACGATCGACCTCAGCACGCGGCGGGTCGTCGCACGGAATCGCTTCCGCAACACGATCAACGGGTTCACCGGCGTCGATGCGAAGTGGACCAGCCCGAGCAAGCACGTCGCCCGTGCGTTCGTCGCCGTCCCTGTCACGCGGCTGCCGGCCGACGCCGAGGCGCTGAAGGACAACTCGATCGATCTCGACGAGGAGAGCACCGACGCGCTGTTGTGGTGCGGCTACTACGGCTCTCCGAAGCTCGCGCTCGGCTCGCAAGCGGAGCTGTACGTCGTCGGCTTCCACGAGCGCGACGGAGACCTCGCGAGTCGCAATCGCCAGCTGTTGACGATCGGCGCGCGCTGGTATCGCAAGCCCGCACGAGGCACGGTCGACTTCGACGTCGAGCTGATCCCGCAGCTCGGACGGTCGCGCGCGACTGCCGGGATGGACGACACCACCAACCTCGATCACCGCGCTCTCAGCACGCACGTCGAGCTCGCGATCAGTCCTGCGATGCCGTGGCAACCGCGGCTCGCGATGCTTCACGACTATGCGAGTGGCGATCGCGATCCCGCCGACGGCTCGACCGAGCGCTTCGATCCGCTGTTCGGTGCCCGCCGCTTCGACTTCGGACCGACTGGCATCTACGGGCCGTTCAATCGCAGCAACGTGCAGTCCCCCGGCGTGCGCGCCTCGATCGCACCGTCGCCCACGTTCGATGCATCCGTCGGCTATCGCCTGTTCTGGCTCGCCGCACGCTCCGACGCGTGGGTCGCGGCGAGCGTGCGCGACCCGATGGGAGATTCCGGAAGCTTCGTCGGCGAGCACGTCGAGGTCCAGCTGCGGTGGAGCCCGCTTCCGAAGAACCTGGCGATCGAAGGTGGCGCGGCGTATCTGCGTCGCGGCCGCTTCGCGCGCTCGGCGCCGGAGACGCGCGAGGCGAATCCCGCGTACGTCTACACGCAGCTGACCGTGACCCTCTAGAGCATCTCGCGTTCTTTGAGCGCATCTTCGAGCACCAGCTCGGCGCCCTCATCTCCGTCGCGCAGCGCCGCCGCGAGGCCCGCGAGGATCGGATCGCGCTCCCGATAGACGTCGTGCAACAGGCTCGCGAGCTCGCCACGCGTGATCCGCCACAGCATTCCCTGTTCGCCGCCGATGATCAGATCACCGTCGAGCTCGGCGAGCGACCACAGATGCGCGTCGAGCTTGGTGGCGAGCCCCTGGAACGACATACCGTCATCGTGCGAGACCAGCAGCGAGCCCTGCGCACCGACGACGAAGATGCCGTAGCGCGTGACCAACAGCTTCTCGAGATCGTTGCGCGACTCGATCGGAATCTTCTTCCACGATGCGCCATCGTTCGTTGATCGCAGCACCAGCCCGCCATCGCCGAGCAGGATCAGCGTCTTCTTCGCGGTCCGCACCAGCGCACACAGCGGCCGGGCCGTGCGCATCGCCTTGAGCGGGACCTCTTCGAACCCTCGGCCGGTGTTGCGCTGCACCCCCCCGCCGAGTCGAGCAGCCACGTCGTGTTGCCCTCGACGTACATGTAGAGCATCCGCGCGGTGCTCTTGTTCTCGACGCGCTCGAACTTCTGCGCGTTCGGCTTCGCACTTCGCGAGCGCAGCACCATGCCGTTGTCGCCGAGGACCCACAGCCGACGATCGGTGCCGCGCATGATCGAGTACAGGCACTCCATCCCGGCCGGCTTGATCGCGCGCCAGTCCGTGCCGCCGTTCTGCGTCGACGCGACGGCGCCCCACTCGCCGACGACCCACACCATGTCGCCCTCGACGTGCACGTCGCGAATGCCCGGCATCCGAGTCGGCGACTCCCAGCGCTCGAACGTGTGGCCGCGATCCGCCGAGTACAGGATCGTTGGCTTGTGATGCGTGCCGCCGACCGCCCACACGCGCTTGGTCGGCTCGTCGACGACGATGCTACCGAGGTACCCGAAGGCGGGTCCCCCGGCATGGATCGGAGTGATCGCGATCTCGCGCACCGAGCGGGATCAGATCAGCGCCAGCTGCCTTCGACCCACACCCACCTCGCGCCCTGCTTCTCCCATTTGCCATCGACCCACGTCTGCTTGCCGCGCAACGGCTCCCAGCGCCCCGGCGACCACATCCACTTGCGGCCTTTCCACTCCCAGCGACCGCTCACCCAGACGTGATTCCGTTTGACGCCCGGACGCTCGGCCTGCGGTGCCGGCGGTTCTGCATCGGGATAGTCGGTGTCGACGGTGACGGTGCCGCCGCCGGTCGTGACGGTGACCGTGCCTGCGCCCCACGTGCCTTCAACCCAGACCCAGCGCGAACCCTGGCGCTCCCAGCGTCCCGGCGTCCACGCCTGGTTCGGACGCTCGGCCTCCCAGCGACCCGTTGACCACGCCCACTTTCCGGCGCGCCACTCCCAGCGTCCGCCGATCCACACCTGGCCCGGGCGATACGGTTGCTCTTCGCGCTGCGGCACCGGCGGCTCTTCGGTGGGGTAATCGGTGGTGACGGATCCACCGCCACCACCGCCGACGCCGACGATGACCGCGCCGCCACCGGTCCATTCACCGGGCACCCAGTGCCACGCACTGCCGCGGCGCTCCCAGCGACCTTCTCGCCACTGCGATCCGGAACGTTCCTTCTCCCAGTGACCACCGATCCACGACCATTGGCCGTTCTGCCAATCCCAGTGGCCTCGGACCCACAAAAAGCCGGTGCGCTCGTTGACACGCTCCACCTGTGGTTGCGGCGGCTCCTGATAAACCACGGCCGCACCCGAATGAACGCGCGCCGTGCCCTGCACCTGACATGCAGGAACTGCGAGGGCGATCGCCAAGCCGAACATCAGTGTTCTGGTCCTCATACCTAGCTCCTTGCTGACCGGGGCCAGCCCAACGGAACGCGAGTATTCCCAACACGATCCAACCTGTCAACGCAGGGGCAGATCGCCCCTAGATGATCAGCTCGCGCAACGCTGAATCCGCGTCTACTTTCCGCAAGGTGATGCCACGCACGCTCGGTTCGTCAGTGCATGGCATGACCGGGCCAGCGCTTTCTCGATCGCGAAGGGCTTAGATGCTCGCGATGCGGCGGTCGATCACGGCAATGATCCTTTCGCTTGCGGCCTGTGGTGGAAGCGGGGATCCCCCCGCCGATCCTGACGGGCCGGTTGACGATGTCGCTCCGGCCTTTCGCAACGCCGTCGATCTGCCCGACTCGGAGCTCGCCCTGCAGGCGCTCGGGCTCCTCGGCGCCGACGTGCCGGGAACGCGCGAGAGCTGCAACGAATGTCACGGCATGACGAGGCAGCACCTGTCGTACTGGCGCGCGCTGTCGGACACCGCGATGACGAGCTGCTTCACCGATCTCGCAGTGTCGTCGCCCGAGTCCGCGCGCGGCATGATCGATTGCCTGCGCTCGATGCCGGGCGTCGACGGCTCCGATTACGACACCACGAAGCTGGGCGTGTTCTCGACCGCTACCGACCTGCCGTGGTTTCGCTACACGATGGAGAAGGCATACGGCGCGGACGCTGTCGCGAAGCAAGCCGAGCTCGAGGAGATGGTCGGCATGCCGCGCGGCGGCTCGATCCCGCGCTTCACGCAAGCCGAGTTCGACATCGTCGCCGAGTGGTTCGCGCGCGGCTTGCCGACGCTCGAGCAATCGCTCACCGAAGATCCGCCGCCCGACGAATGCCTCCCCGGCATCTCGAGCGCGGTCGCGCAGCACGTCGATTCGCAGAAGACCACCGGCTGGCGCGCGGTCAACGCCACCAACCTGATGGCGATGCACGGCTGTGGCTCCGCGACGGATCCGCGCGATTGCCTCGGCAGCGTGCCACTTGGCTCCGATCAAGCATTCGGGTCCGGCTGGGACGTCGACGGTCGCGGCCGCCTGCGCCTGCTCGCCGACGTCACCTACAAGACCTCGTTCTGGACGCGCAGCTCGCCCGACGGTCGCTTCATCGCTCACGGCGTCAAGAACGTCACCGGATCGTACGTCTACGACCTCCAGCGCGACATGCCCGTCAACATCAACGCGGTCTACGATCCGACGTTCTTCCCCGACGGCAGCGGCTTCGTGTTCCAGGGTGGATCGCGCAACCTGTGCGGCATCAGCGTGCTGACGTCGAACCCGACGGCGACGGTCACGATGCAGGAAGCACCGTGCTCGAACATCCAGACGATCGGCCTCTACCAGCACGTCGGCCAGGCGCTCGACGGCGACTACTTCGCGATCGATAGCGAGTTCGTCTCCGACGACGGCGGTCACGAGGCAACGCTCAAGGATCCGCCGACGCACTTCGACGAGGACGCGGTCGCCTGGTTCAACCCGATGATCTGGAACGGCACCAAGTACACCGGCAAGCCGCAGGTCAAGGTCGCGACGCCGTTCGAGGGCGACATCGTGCTCTCGCCCTCGGCCAAGCTCGTCATCTCGCGCGTCTCCGGTCCGAACGAGCGCCAGCTCGGCTACGTGCTTCGCAAAGTCGACGCGACGCCCGCAGGCTCGTCCTACTCGATCGCCGCGCCCGAGATCGCGCGCTACTGCATCTCGGGCGGCAAGCCCGGGTTCTCGTACGACGAGCGCTGGGTTTCCTATCACCACTACGTGACGGCCGCCGACGCGATCGAGCTCGGCTTCGCAGGCCCGGCCGATCCGGCCTTCGCGCCGTACCTCGAGCTCGGCGCATCGAACCTCTACTTGATGGAGCTGACCACCGGTGCGACCACCCGGGTCACCAACATGGCGCCCGGCCAGTACGCGCTGTTCCCGCACTTCCGTTCCGATGGCTGGATCTACGCGCAGATCCGCGACCGCAACGTCGGCCACGAGTACATGGTCGCCACCGACGCCGCGCTGATCGCCGAACAGCCGTAAACCGAGGTTCGGTGATAGCCTTGGAAGTGGGCGGCTCCGGTCGCGCTTCCTTCTGCCCCGCAAGGGGACTTCAACGGTAGCGCGTCCACTCTCCGCCCTCCTTTTATGGACCGGCTCCGCACGCTGCTGCTGGCGCGCACCGCAACGGTCGTCCTCGACCCGGACTCGGTTGCGAGCGCGGCTACGCGGCCATCTCGCGATGTCGACATCGACAAGTTCGAGGACGAGCTGCTGCAGCTCGGCTACGTGATGAGCCTCGATCTCGCGATGACCGTGCGGCGGCTCCCGCACCAGTCGACCCAGGACCTCAAGGCGTGGATCGTCGCGACGCTGTCGAAGGTGGTCGGCGCGGATCGGCCGCACGTGCCGCTGTTCCGCGGGTTCCCGGCCGCCACACCGGCGAACACCCGCCTGCTCTACCTGCGGCGGATGCTGTCGTGGCTGTACACGCGCGCGGACCAGCCGTGCCCGTGGTGCGGTCAGATCAAGACGATCGGCGCGCTCGATCCCTGCGGCCACCTGGTGTGCCGATCGTGCTGGGATGGCGGCACCTACGCGGGGTGCCCGATCTGTCATCGCCGCATCGCGGTCGGCGACCCGTTCGTGCGGCCCGGCCCCGAGGCTGACCCACGCGACAAGGTCCAGCGAGGCAACACCCAGCTGCGGATCATCGACCTCGCGTTCGATCCGATCGCGGTCGCGCGCGATCGCTTCGAGCGTTTATGCCGGCGCGTCACCCCGCTGTCGAAGGAAGATCGCGAAGAGATCGAGACCGTGATCGACGTGATGGGCCCCAAAGCCGTCACCTGGTTTCCGAACAAGATCGCGGTCAAGGAGACGCTCGCGCTCGCACTCGCACGGTTCTGGATCGCCGCGCCCGATCGCGCCGCGATGGTGCGCGCGACGCAGAGCCACCTCGAGACCGCGACCGACGTGCTGCGCATCGCCGTCGTGCTGATGGGCTGCGATCCCGCGCTGGTCGAGCCGATGCACCTGCGCTCGCTCTCGCGATCGTTGCGCCGTTCGGTGCTGCAGGCACTCGACAAGCTGCCACCGGAGCAGCTGCTCGAGGACATGCGACGGCGCGGCGGGTTGTGGAAGCGCGTCGGTGAGCGCCTTCACCCGTTCGAGCTCGCAGCGCGGTTACCCACCGCCGCGCTCGCGTTCGCGGCGATCCGCGGCACCGATCTCGCCACCGCGACGTTCGCGAGCGACCTCGAGAAACGCGTCGACGGCATTCCCGGCATCGCCACGATCATCCGGGGTGCGACGAAGCAGCTGCGCGTCACGCCGTGGGCCGGCGTCGTCGAGGATGCGCTGCGGGCCGGCGATGCGAAGACGGCGATCGAGCGGCTCGCGCAGCGACCCGGCGAGCTGCTTCGCAGGGTCGATCACGTGGTGCGGCTCGCGACCGCGAAGCAACCCGCTGCGTTCGACGACGTGCTCGCCGCGATCCGCACCGCGATCCCGCACGGTGCACCGAATACGCTGCTCGTGCTCGGTTCGCACGTCCGCGCGCGCACCGCGCCGTGGCCACGCCGGATCGTGTTTCCCAAGGGCAATGTGCTCAAGGCGTGGACGATGCCCGACACTCGCGCGCCGCTTCGCACCGATGCGATCGGCACCATCGTCGACAGCGTTCGCCGCGAGCTGCTCGCGCGCGGCGAGAAGCGCAAGCAGTTCGCGCGCGCCGTGATCGATCGCGGCCTCCAGGATCTGCTCGTCCCGATCGGCGAGCGCTCGGCGTCGAAGTCGAAGATCGCGTGGCCGCGCGGCAGCGAGGCGCCACTGCCCGCAGGCGACACGCTGCGCCTGTTCCTGCACTGGGAGGAGCCCGCGAATCAGCGCGTCGATCTCGATCTGTCGGTCGCGCTGTTCAACCGCGACTGGCGCCACGTCGGAACGTGCGACTTCACGCATCTCGTCGTCGGTGCCAGGGCTGCCGTGCATTCCGGAGATCTGACAAGCGCGCCCCCGCCACTCGGCGCCTCCGAGTTCGTCGAGCTCGATCTCGCAGCGCTCGGCAAGGTCGGTGCGGCGCACGCGGTGATGGTGGTGTTCAGCTACAACGCCGTGAAGTTCGATCGGCTGACGCATGGCTTCGCCGGCGTGATGGTGCGTCCCGAAGGCGGTCAGCCGTTCGATCCGCGCGCCGTCGTCCAGCGCTTCGATCTCTCCGGTAGCTCGGTGATCACGGTGCCGCTGACGCTCGATCTCGAGGCGCGCCGGCTGCGCTGGATCGACGTCCACATGAGTCAGCACGGCGACACCCATCAAGTTCGCGGCTACCGCGGTGCGCTCGCCCACGTCGCCCACGACTTCGCCGACTTCGTCGGGACCGGGGCGCGTCCGACGCTGTGGGACGTCGCCGCGATCCACGCGGCCTCGCGCGCCAACGTGATCTACGTGCGCGAGCGCGACGGGACCGTGTCGACGGTGCGACGCCGCGAAGCCGAGACCACGCTCCAGCGTCTGCTGCGTATCTACGACAACCCGGATCACGACAGCCAGCTCTCCCGCATCCCGCACGCCGACGCGCCGACGCTGATCGCCCTGATGCGCGACGACGATCTCGCGATCCCGAAGAACAGCGCCGGCTACATCCTCGACGCGCGCGCATCGCATCCGGACCTCACACGCCTCGCCGCGGCGGACCTGATCGCCGAGCTGGCGTGATACGCCTGCCGGATGACGACGAAATACGGCGCGCGTAATCAGATCCAGGCAACCGTCGGAGCGATCAAGACCGGCGACGTGATGAGCCAGGTCAAGCTCGAGGCGATCGGCACCGTCGAGCTGTCGTCGGTGATGACCACCGATTCGCTGAAGGATCTCGATCTCAAGCCGGGCGACAAGGTGTCGGTGATCGTCAAGGCGATCCATGTCCTCGTCGTGAAGGAATGACCGAGCCAGAGCTCGAGGCTCGGCAGCTGGAATTGCTCGGCGAGACCAGAGAAGTCTACTGTCTCGGCACCGGACCCGCGGTGATCGTGATGCACGAGGTGCCCGGCCTGCATCCCGGCGTCGTCGCGTTCGCACGTCGCGTCGCGGCGCTCGGGTTGCGCGTCTATCTGCCGTCGCTGCTCGGCGAGCCGTTCGAGCCGGTGACCACGGGGTACTCGCTGCGATCCATGGCTCGCGCGTGCGTGGCGAGCGAGTTCACGACGTGGGCGACGCGCAAGACCAGCCCGGTGGTGCAGTGGCTGCGTGCGCTGGCGAAGCTCGCGCACGGCGAGTGCGGAGGCCCCGGCGTCGGCGCGATCGGCATGTGCCTGACCGGCGGCTTCGCGCTCGCGATGATGGTCGACGACATCGTCATCGCCCCGGTGCTCAGCCAGCCGTCGTTGCCGTTCGGCGTGATGCCGTGGCAGAAGCGCGATCTCGGCATCGACGACGACGATCTCGCGACGATCAAGCAGCGCTGCGCCGCGCTGCCGGCCCCTGCCCTGATCGGCCTCCGCTTCACCGGCGATCGCCTGGTGCCGGCCGAGCGGTTTCAGCGGCTGCGCGACGAGCTCGGCGATCGGTTCCTCGGCGTCGAGATCGACTCGAGCCGCGGCAATCCGCACGGCATCCCGCGGATCGCGCACTCGGTGCTGACCCACCACTTCGTCGACCAGCCCGGCCATCCGACGCATGCCGCCCTCGAGCAAGTGCTTGGTTTCTTTCGCAGCCGCCTGCGGGCGTGACACGAAGTATTTGCGTCGGCACGTCGGGGCCCGTGTTAGGAACTCGACCATGTACCAGCAGCAGCACTACCCGAATCAGCCGCAGCGCTCCGCCATCCCCAAGGTCATCGGCATCCTGATGATCATCTTCGCGAGCCTCGGCCTCCTCGGGAGTCTGATCGGTCTCGCGGGCGGCGGTGGCAACCAGGAGCTGTTCCGCGGCATCCCCGAGTACAAGACGTGGCGCACGATCGAGCTGCTGCTCAACGTGATCGGCCTGGCGTACGGCGCGCTGCACCTCTACGCGGGTGTTCGCTGCGTCGGTTACAAGGCGAATGCGCCGGCGCTGGCCAAGACCTACGCGATCGTCGCGATGGGTGTCGTCCTCGTCAACGCGATCCTCGTCTTCGCGTGGATCAAGCCGTTGATGGACAAGGCGCTCGGCGAGTTCGGTTCGGGCGCCGGCACCATGTTCGGCGGCATCATGATCTTCGCCACGCTGCTCGGCCTCGCGTGGCCCACGATCGTGTTGATCCTGATGACCCGCCCGGCCGCCAAGGCCGCCTGCACGGCCGAGCTCTAGACGTACTCGTTACGCTGGCAGAATTATTGGTTGTACTGGGCGACCCAGGCGCCTGCACGGCCGAGATTTAGACGTACTCGTTACAGCGCTGGCAGAACCACCGGTTGTACTGGGCGACCCAGGTGCTCGGGGTTCCGCACTTCGGGTGAGGTGGCCCGGCCTGCGCTGCCGGTTGCTGGGGCGCTGCCTGTTGCTGGGGCGCCGGTTGCTGCGCCGCCGGTTGTTGAGCCGCCTGTGGCTGGCCATAGGACTGCTGCGGCGCTGATTGCGACGCCTGTGGTTGCTGTCCGTGGGGTGGTTGCCCCTGCGGCTGACCATACGGCTGCTGCGCCGCCTGTGGCTGGCCATACGGCTGCGCCGCTTGCGGCTGTTGCGGTTGCCCATAGGGTTGCTGCCCCTGCGGCTGGCCGTATCCCTGCTGTGGCGGTTGGCCGTATCCCGGTTGCTGCGGATATCCGGGCTGCTGCGGATACCCCGGCGGATGCCCGTGCTGCGGATAGCCCGGTCGCATCGGATACCCGGCCGGCGCTCCGCTCCCCCTCGCCATGCCAAGGATCGCACCGACGACCGTGAGGATGGCGCCGAGCACGTAGATGCCAAAGCCGTACCCTGGCAGATGGAAGTTTCTACCCCCGGCGACGTCCTTGACGATCAGGCCGAGGAACAACAGCAACGAGCCACCCGCGAGTAACAGCGCGACCAGCGACAGTGCGGTCTTCGGCTTCGACAGCAGCTTCAGACCCGCGATCCCGCCGACCACCGCACCGCTGAGGCCCAGCAGCACGAACAGCAGGCCGAGGATCCGCTGGATACCCCAACTGCCCTCGCCGGTGAGGAACGTGTGCGTCTTGCATTCCATCTCGCCGTTGGGCTCGAGCCCACGCGTCATGCAGACCGTGCCCCAGACCGGTCCGCTCTGAATGCTGAAGCCCTCCGAGCTCTCGTTGCTCCAGGTGCGACCGATCAGGCCGAACAACAGCGCGGCCGTACCGATGAACAACAGGATCGATGCGACGGGCGAAGGCTTCACCCGTCCACGGTACACCAGCGACCGAGGGCGGCGCTCGGACCGAGCCGCTCAGCTTGCTTGGTTCGAGCCCGCGGTCGCCTCGAGGAACTTCTCTTCGAGCGATGCGCCTTCCTTGACCGAGCGCGGGATCAAGCCGCCCTTCGCGAGCTCGGAGACGATCGCGCCGATCAGATCCTCGGTGCTTTGACCCTGCGCGAGCTGGAGCTCCAACGTGTACTCGTTCTGCGTGTCGACATCGACGCTGCCGACGCCCGGCTGTGCCTTGATCTTGCCGACCTCGGCATCGGTGAGCTTGCGGCCAAACGTCATGCGGACGTTGCCCTTGTGCTCGGTGAGCTCGGC
>JACCYD010000748.1 GCA_013696695.1 Deltaproteobacteria bacterium
GATCAGGAGGTTGAAGCCGGCGAACAGGCGGCGTACGCCGGTGAGGACCGAGTCGTTGGTGCGCATCAGCAACGCGAGGTGTGCGCCGAGGATGATCACGCCCGGGATGATGAAGCCGAAGGCGAGCCGATAGAGCTTGCCCTTCGGTTCGCCGTCGTCGCCGCCCGGTTTGATCATCGTGTAGATGAGGAGGACGCCACCGATCAACGAGACGTGGAAGGCGATCGTCGCGAAGTAATGGATGACGAACTTGAAGCCGAGGTGCGGATCGGGGACATCGCGATTGGCGCGCCAGCGCGCGATCAGATAGAGCACGAGCGGACCGGCGAGCACGATGCTCGCCACCGGGGTGATCAGCTGGAGGAGAACGAATTCGGTGCCCATGCGGGGATGACCCTATCAGCCGTTGCGCAGGCTGCGCCATGTCGAGAGTGCCCAGGCCTCGTCGGATTTGCGTCCCTTGAGCGTCAAGATCGCGATGTGGGGCGCGGAGGTGACGAGGCCGTGGATGACGTGGACGTGGCCTTCGTCGTAGGCCTCGGCGCGACCGCGGCGGGTGGGCTCCTCGATGCGATCGATGATCGGGTTGATCGAGGGGGCGATGTCGAGGAGGTGTTGCGAGTCGGTCTCGCCGTCGGCGGTGAGCGAGGTGAGCTCGACGACGCGATCGCCGTCGGTGGCCCACCAGCTCGCGCCGTCATCTTCCCACTTGCCGACGTATGCCCCGCCGAGATCGATCGTCCAGCCGCCGGTAAGCTCGATCTCCATCATGTGCCGGCGATAGCCGATCAGCATCTCGGGCACCGGCGTCGAGCCGACGAGACCTTGGATGGTGCGCGTGTGATCGTCGTCGGCGCCGAGCCATTCGAGGAGCTCCGACCACTCGGCGAACGGAAGCGGAAGCTTTGGATTCGCCGCGCGCGCAGCGGTGAGCTGCTCGTCGACGGTCTCCATCAGGGTACGCTCGGCTTTATCGAGCGGCTCGCGCCACGGCACGTCGAGCCACATCGCGAGCAGCGCGCGGGATAACGCTTCGCGACCGGAGCCACGACTCCACCACGCGAACGCATCGCTACCGTGCATGGGATCTGCGAGCACGGCATCGCGCCACGCTCGATCGCGCGGGCCCATCGAGGTTTGCACCGCGGCGTCGAGCTTGAAGCTGCGATCGGCGGGCATGCCGATCTTGGTCGCGCCACCGCGGAGCTCGTCGGCGAGCCAGCTCGCGAAGCTGGCCTTCGCGTCGTCGGTCTCGCCTTCGAGCGTGTATTCGAGCTCCTCGAAGATCGGGGCGAGCCGGGCGAGGACGTCGGTGTGATAACCGGGGCCGACCGAGGAGGTTTCGGCGTGGAGCTCGAGGTCGCCGTCGGCGAGCACGACCAGCCGCACGGGAGCGGCGTAGGAGTGGAGGCCGAGCGTGATGCGCTTCGGCGTCGCATCGATCACCGCACCTTTGAACACCCGGCGGGCGAGCCGGACCAGACGTTCTCCGACTTCCTTGCCGTCGGGCGCACGACCGAGAAGGGCACGAAGCCCAGCTTTCGGTCGCTTGGAGCGCGCTCGACGGTCGATGCCGAACCCCACGGCCTGATCATCACCGGTTTCGGGAAGCGGGACGGGTATTTGCCCGTATTATCGTTTCGCCATGCCAGCCCGTGAAGCCGAGCTCAAGCAGTCCGAGGAAATTGTCGCGCCGGAGGTGGCCGCGCCGGAGCCGGAGGCCGCGAAGAACGAGTTCTCGGCGGAAGGCGAGTTGCCCGCGGTCGCGGAGCCAGCGGCGCTCGCTGCACCCGCGGCAGCGACGGCATCGGAGAAAGCCTTCGGCGGCGGCAACAAGCAAGAAGCCGCCGCTCGACTCGACAAGGGCATGCACGTCAACTGGGAAGAGTACAAGGCGACCTGCGAGAGCGCGGGCAAGCCCGAGAAGTGGCAAGACCACTACAAGATCGGTCACACCGAGGCCAAGGGCTGGGTGCAGCCGCACGAGCGCTACAAGGTCTATTACGAGTGGCAGCTCCAGCGGAACACGAGCGCCGCGAAGGCCGTGCAGGATTTCGTCAAGGGCCCGACGATCTGCGACTACCGCACCGCCGGCGTCGCACAGGATCTCAACACCGTTCGCGACGAGCTCGGCGATCGCAAGTTCGACAAGCTGTTCGGCTCGGCAAACAGCAACGAAGACTCTGCGATCCCCGCGGCACAGCGCCTCGTGATCTCTCCCGGCCTCTACACCACGCCGTTGGTCGACAACATGCGTGCGATCGCGCGAGCCTCGGACGAGCGCGAGAAGTCCGCCGCCGAGGAGCCGAAGGCTGCGCCCGTTCAGGAATCCCGCGTCGAGGAGAAGCCGAAGCAGGAAGCCGAGCTGGATCAGGAGCCGCTGGTGGTTGCCCAGGAGCTGGGCATGCAGCAGGCCGATCGCGAGCTGGTCTAAGCCCTGGTTGCCGCGAAGCGGCGACGAGCCGAGGCGAGGTGTCGATGCTGACGTATAGTCGGCTCGGGTGTCCGAGCCTTACCAAGACGTAGCCAGTCATCTCCGAGACGAGCTCGAGCGCGCGTGGCTGCGCGTCGAGTATCAAGTTCGCCTCGCGTGGACCAAGGGGCGTGTCGGCGTCACCGACGACGTGATCGGCGCGACCGACATCGGGCGGTTGTTCGCACAGGCGCGCGGTAGCACGAGCGAGGGTGACGATGCCGGTGCGGCGGCGGTGCTCGAGCAATGGCTCGCGAAGCATCGCGAGACCGAGGCACGCATTCGCGCGACGGTCGAGGCGGCGAAGCGCTCGC
>JACCYD010001424.1 GCA_013696695.1 Deltaproteobacteria bacterium
GCGCTGCACGTCGCCCGAGCGAGCCAGCAGGATCCGGCGCGCCGTGGGGTTCGGGATGTTGCCGAAGCTGACGACGACAGCCGCCGACATGTCGATGGTCTCGACGCGCTCCTCCATGTTGACCGAGACGCGCGCGATCGTTTTCCTGGCTTGCGAGGAACCTAGCTCGAACGGCACCGACTTCTTGCTGCCGAGGACGACGAGGTCGAGCGTGCCGCGCATCGTTCCAGTCGAAGCAGCGCCACGCGCCACTTCGAGCAGGTAGTGGCCACGCTTGAGCGACTTGATCGTCAGCTGCTCCTTCTCGGTGCTCGTCGCATCGGCGACGCGCACGTCGGTGCGACCACCCATCCACGACACGCGGGTGCCATCGGGCGTCACCAGCGAGAGGTCGAGATCAGCGCCGCCTTCCCAGCGCGCGTTGACGACGAGGTCGCCACCAGCCTTGGGGGCTGCATCCGCGGCGAGCAACGCCTTGTCGGCGGCAGCGCGTGCGGCGTCGTCGGCGAGGCCCTTCATGATCAGCTGCGCATCAGCATCGCGTGACAGCGTGCGCAGGCACCGCACCGCCGACGCGCCGACCTTGCCGTCCTTCGGCTGGATCGCCGAGAGCGCGATCCGGTGGCTGCAGGCTTGCGACATCCGGCCGACGTGCTCGTACGCGGTGACCATGCGCTCGTGCGTCGCCGTGCGATCCGCGTCGAGGTCGACGACACCGGCGAGCAAGCGAAGCGCTTCGTCACGCTTGCCGTCGCGGCCCATCAGGTCGGCCTGGTAGCCGAGCGCCTGCGGGTCGAGACGGTCGCGATCGAGCCACTTCGCAGCGACCGCGTTCGCACGCTCGATTTCGCCGGCATACGACAGCGCCTGGACGAGCGCACGATGGCGCTCGCGGCTATCGGGAGTCTTCGCGAGGGCGCGCTCGGCATCGCCGATCGCCTTGGTGATGTTCGGCGCGACGCTGTCGTAGGCCGAGATCGAGGGGACGCGCACCCAGCTGCGGCGCATCGCGAACATCCCACCGCGCATGCGGCCATCGGCGCGCGTCGCCGTCTTCGCGACCGGACGGACGTTTGGTGTCGTCGGTCCGCTATCCACCGGAGCCTCCGCCGCAGGAGCCACCGGCTTCGGCATCGGGCGCTTGGCCGGCTTGTCCTTGCTCGCCGTCTGGTCGTCGAGCTGCTCGATCTTCTTGTTGTTGTCTGCACCCGCCTCGTCGTTCTTGCCCCGCCCGATGCCGCTCGCACTGCCGGCGTTGCCAGTCGAGAGCGCGAGCGTACCGGTGCTGGTCACCTCGTCGAGCGCTTCCTGGCCGGTGAACTTCGCGGACGGCACCGAGCGATCGACGCCGAACGCTTCGAACATCGCCGCCGACTCGAGGACGAGCAGCGAGGTCTCCTTCGACATCACGCCGTAGCCTTGCGACAGCGCGACGATGCGCACACGGTCGCCACCGTCGGTCTTGCGCTCGAGCTGGTCGATCGCGAGCGACGCCCACAGGCGAGGAACGAAGCGGTTGCCTGCACCCGCCGACACGGCGAGCTCGAGCGGATAGCGTTGCTCGAACGGCTCGCCACCGACGGTGCCCTTGATGATCACGTCGCCCTGGACGTCGCCGGTGAGGCGCGCGGCAACGAGCACTTCGTCACCCGTCCGGATCGTGGGGAGGATGGTCGGCGCGACATCGACGAGGCCGGATGGCAGCTCGATGGTCGCGTTGCGCAGCGCCGAGCCGAACGTCGACTCGAGGCTGGCGACCGCGGCGGTCTTGACCGACTGACCGGGGACCCATGCGAGGTAGCTACCGCCACCAGCGCGCGCGACGGCGCCGAGCACGGCGGAGTCGGCGTCGGTGCCGAGGCCGATCGTCGTGACATTGATGCCCTTGGTCGAGGCGGCGATCGCTTGCTCGACATCGCCGGCCTTGCGGAAGCCGGTGGACGCGAAGCCGTCGCCGATGAACAGCACCCAGCGCTCGCGCTGGCCTTCCTGCTTGATCTTGCCGGCGGCGGTACGAATCGCGGCGACGATGTCGCTCGCGCCCGCGGCGGGCGAAGCGGCGAGCCAGGTGCCGGCTTCCTTCGCGCTCGCGACCGAGGGCGTCTGCATCTCGCCCATCTCGCGGCACTCGCTATCGCACGCCATCACGGTGAAGCGATCGCGGCGATCCATCTGCTCGATCAGGCGCTGCGTCAGCTCGGTGGCGCGGGTGTAGCGCTCGCCCACCATCGACTGGCTCGAGTCGACGACGATCATGTAGTCGTGCTCTTTGGCCTCGCGCCAGCGCGGCAGCTTCGGCCGCAGTGCGACGACGGCGGTGGGCCGAGTGTCGCTGGCGACCGCACGCTGCGCCTCGATCACCTTCGGATCGATGCCGACGTTCTTCTTCTCGGCGAGCTTCTCGTCGGGGGCGACCGCGAAGCCGCCGGTGAACGTCCACGCGCGCACCTCGGCATCTCCATCGGCGGCGCGGTAATCGACCACGAGGTCGCCGCGCGGCACGAAGCCGGTCTGCTTCAGGGTGAGAGCGCTGACATCGGCGCGCACCGGGTCGGGATTCATGTCGTAGCCTGCCGTGCGGATCTGGCCGGGCACCGCGCCACGGACCTCGACGTCGACCGTCATGTTGTCGGCCACCGTCGAGCCATCGGCCGAGTGCGGCAGTGGATAGACATACTGACGCCACGGACCACGCGGCGTCACGATCTGCGTGTACGCGATCTTGATCGTGCGCGAGCCCTTCGCGGGGATCGGGAAGATGCGGAGCTCGAAGCGACCACCGCGCTTCCAGTCGAGCAGCGCCGGGTCGCGCCACGAACCGTCGACCCAGATGATCTCGTCCCGGGCGATCTCGAGCTTCTTCTGCGTGGCCTTCTCGATCACGCCATTCCAGATCTTCTGTGCGCGCTGCTTGTCGAGGAACGCGCCTTCCTCGAAGCCGCCGGGCGCGTCCTTGACGTCGAGCGCGAGCCCGTCGATCTGCGCGTCGGCCGGCAGCGGGAACTGATAGAC
>JACCYD010001432.1 GCA_013696695.1 Deltaproteobacteria bacterium
CGACCAGCTCGATCCATTCTACGCGCGCGTCGAGCAGCGGCTCGGCGTCGCCGCGTTACCCGATGCGATGGAGTTCGATCGTGTCAAGGTGTTCGCCGAGGGTGCACGCAAGGCGAACCTGCCGCCGCCGGCGCCGCTGCCGCTCGCGCTGCAGCCGAGTTGCACGCGCTGTGGTTGGTGCGTTCCGATCTGCGCGTTCGGCAAGAAGACGACGATGGCGCATACATATCTCGCCGACGCGCAGCGCACCGGCCGACTCGGGATCCTGTCGAATCGCAAAGCGGCCTATATCGCTCGCATCGGCACTCGCTACCGGGTCTGGTTCTGGCGCACCGACAGCGTCGAGCGCGATTACCACCGCGTGGCCACGGGGCCGATCGACGCTCGCGATGCAGACATCGTCGTGGTCGCCGCTGGCGCGATCGAATCGCCTGTCCTCCTCGAGCGCTCGCTGTCGGCCGAGCTTCCCGCCGGCGTCGAGCGCCTCCGCGACGTCCCGACGCGCTTCCTCGGCAAGGGGCTCGACGGCACCGGCGACTTCGTGCAGGGCGGCTTCGTGTCGCAGCGCGTCGACGGCTTCAAGGGCTCGGTGATGATGAGCCACATCGATCTCGGTGACTTCGTCCTCGAGGACATCCACGCGATTCCGATCGCTGCCGCCGTCACACTCGGGGCGCAGGCGGCGGGTGTGACGAAGAACTGGGGCAGCGCGTACAAGGCGAGCTTTCGCGACTACGGTCGTCACCTGCTCGCGATCGCGATCGTGGGAAAGCAAGGCACCGATCGCACGATCGTCGTCACCGACGACAACGGCAACGCGCGGGTCGGTGGCACCGCATACCAGCCAGCGCCCGGCTCGCTCGACGCCGCGCGCTCGATCATCACCGCGTTGGGCGGTCAGCCGATTCGCACCGCGTGGGAGACCGATCGCCGTGTCTTCACCGTGCACCCGACGGGCGGCTGCGCGATGGCGGATGGCGGCGATGCGGTCGTACGCGCACGCGACCTCCAGGTCCAGAACAACCCCGGCCTCTACGTGATCGACGGCAGCGTGTTACCGAGCAGTCCATTGCGCAACCCCGCGCACACGATCGCCGCGATCGCGGAGCGCGCGCTCGACGTCATCCTCGGTGGGTCCGGCGCGTGGCCGAGCTGACCGCAGACGATCGGTTGCAGCGGCTCCACGCCACCGCCATCGTCGATGACGACAGTGCTGATTCCCGCGCGCCAACCGGCGTCGCCGTTCGCGACAAAGTGACGAGCGCGATCAGGTCGCGCTTGCCGGCTCGTCTGCTATTGCGGATGGTGCGCCGGTGAGCGGCGTACTTGCCTTGATCGTGGCGTCGGCGGCCACCGTCGGAACCAACGTGCATCTGCCGCCGGCAGACACGCTCGATCTCGCGGCGGATCTCGGCGGTGCGTGGGTGCGGATCGATCTCAACTGGGACGTCGCACAACCCGCGCCGGATCAGTGGAACTGGGCGCCGTTCGACGCCGTGATCGACGGTGCGATCGCGCGCGGCCTCCAGGTCTACGCGACGCTCGGCTACACGCCTGCGTGGGCATCGACCGGCAATCGCCGCGCCGACGGCAATCACAACGACGTCCCCCATGCTGCGGCCTATCGCGCGTTCGTCGAGGCGGCGGTCGCGCGCTATCGCGATCGCGTCGGCATCTTCGGCACCTGGAACGAGCCGAACCTCGCCGACTTCTTCGAGGGCACGCGCCAGGAATGGATCGACATCGTCTATCGCCCGGCCGTGCTCGGCATCCGCGCGCAATGCGCGTCGTGCATCGTCGCCGGCCCCGAGGTCGCCACGATCGGCAACGTCTCCGACGATTACATCCAGGCTGCGCTCGCCGCCGAGGTGCCGACGATCCTGTCGGCCCACATCTACGCGTCGTTCGCGCAGGACGACAGCGCCGCAGGCGTCACCAAGGACAGCTTCTTCAACAAGCTCGAGGCACGGCGCGTGGTCGGTGGCTTCACCGTCGGCGAGCCCTCGATCCGCGAGTCGATGATCGCGGCGGGGCACGACCTCCCGATCTGGATCACCGAGACCGGGCGCCAGGCGACGATGGGCGACCCCAACCAGCTCGAGGCGCAGCTCTACAC
>JACCYD010001433.1 GCA_013696695.1 Deltaproteobacteria bacterium
GAGTAGAAGCGGTCCCACACCTTGCGCTGCGCGACCGCGGACAACGCGGGGCCGCGATTCGCGACCGTGATGCGCGTCCATGGAGCGCGCGAGCGCCGCTCGATCTCGATCGTGACCGGCGTCTCCGGATCGGCGAACTGCGTCGCGTTGGCGACCAGGTTCTCGAGGGCAGCGGCGAGCTGATGCTCGCGGCCCGAGATCATCAGCTCGTCGCTCGCGATCACCTCGACCGCGCAGGGCCATGGCCGTCTCGCGCAGGTCCTCGCGAGCGCGCCGAGATCGACCGGCAGCGCGACGGTGCGATCGTCGTCGACGCGCGCGAGCTCGAGCAGGCGCGACACCACGCGATCGAGCCGGGCGGTGTCGTCGATGATCATCGCGAGGAAGCGATCGCGAACCTCGGGATCGTCCGCCGCGCCATCGCGCAGCAGCTCGGCGGCACCGCGGATGCCGGTGAGCGGCGTCTTGAACTCGTGCGAGATGTCGGCGGCGAGCGTGCGGGCATCGTGCGCGCGGCGCTGGAGCTCGTCGGTCATGGCTTCGATGGCACGCGCGAGCTGGCCGATCTCGTCGCGGCGCTCGGCGAGCTTGTCCGGTTCCGCGGGTAGTCGACCCGCGATCCGCTGCGCCCGTCGCGTCAGCTTGCCGAGCGGGCGCGCGATCGTCGTCGCGAGAAGCAGCGAGAGCAGGGCCGTCACGATCACGGTGCCGACGAGCACCTTCGACAGAAACTCGCGAAGCTCGAACAACTGCAGCTTGATGTCGCGCGTCGAGCGGGTGACGTAGATGACGCCGCTGACCTTGTCGTCGCGCAGCACCGGGAGCGCGGAGAACAGATAGACGCGCTCCTGGTTGTCCCATAGCCGCGTCGCGGCGCCGTAATGGCCGGCGAGCGCGGTCTTGATCTCGCGACGGTCTGCGAGCGGCTCGATCGGGCGAGGCGTCTCGGCCTCGTGTGTCGGCGATTCTCCGCCGAGCAAATACGGCACCGGGCGCTCCGCGCCCTCGGGTGGGCCGCTGCGATGCGAATCGGCTGCGACCGCGCCGGTGGCGTCGAGCAACCGGATCCGCGTGCGCGTCTCGCGGGCCGCGCGTGCGAGCGTGCGCTCGTGACTGGCGAGAGGAATGTCTCGCGACAGCACCACCGCACGCATCAGCTGCGCCTGGTGGATCATGTCCTGCTCGAGCGATTCGAGGAGCTGCTCCTCGTGCATGCGCGCGAACGTGATGCCGACGAGCGGCACCGCCGCGACGATCAGGTTGACGAGCAGCAGGCGATACCGGATGCGCGCGACCTGCCGCGCGAGCCTGCCGATCGCAGAGATGCTGCGGGCCCACACGGCCGACTAGCCTACTCGATAGCCGACACCGTGGATGGTCTCGATGACGTCGCTACCGGCAGCCGTCAGCTTCGCGCGCAGGTTGCGCACGTGGGTATCGATCGTGCGCTCGCTGATGTGGTGATCGTCGCCGTACACCGTCGTGATCAGTTGATTGCGCGACAGCACGCGCCCGCGATGCGTGGCGAGCGTCGCGAGTAGCTTGAGCTCGGTGGCGGTGACTTGGAGCTGCGAGTCGCCGACGCGCACCTCGTGGCGATCGCGATCGATCGCGACCGGACCGATCATCAGCAACGGTCGCGCCTCGGGCACCGGCGCGGTGGCCGAGCGCCGCAGTACCGCCGCGATCCGCGCGATCAGCTCGCGCGGCGAGAACGGCTTGGCGAGATAGTCATCGGCGCCGAGATCGAGACCGAGCACGCGATCCGCCTCTTCACCACGCGACGACAGGAACACGATCGGGACGCGCCCGGCGAGCCGCCGGCACAGCGCGAGGCCATCGAGCTCGGGCATCAACACGTCGAGCACGATCAGGTCCAACCGCGGACCACGCTCGATCCGGTCGAGTGCCTGAGCGCCATCGCACGCCAGCTCCACGGCATAGCCGGCCTTTGCCAGGGCGAACCGCGCGACCTCCCGGATGTGCGCGTCATCATCGACGACGAGGATGGACGTCATGGTGATCCACTCGTCATCAAGAGGTCGAACGTCCCAGCGGGTCGACATATTCCCCCGGAGACGCCTCCAGCGTGGCCTGGTAGGCAAACAGGTCAGACAGACCTTCGACCCGCGACACCAGCTCCCGGACCAGCTCGCTCGAGGCGTGGGCGGCAGAGGGTTGGAGCCGGACCAGCTCCGCCTGGGTGACGAGCTGCGCGATCAGCTCGTGTACCTCCTCGAGCTCGCTGCGATAGCGCTCCCGCAGGGTCCGGAGCTGCCCGAGCGTGCGGACGCGCAGCTCCGCGGTGGCCGCGGCGGTCGTCGCACCGCGGGCCTCGAGATCCTTCGCGCGGCGCTGGGCTGCGGCTGGATCGAAGTCCGGGCGCGCGAGCACCTCGTCGAGCTCGCCGAGCCGCACGCTGGCCTCGCGCAAGCGGGCCGCGAGCACCCGCGCGCTCTCTGCATCCGGCAGCACCGATGCGAGCGGCGATGCCTGCGCCCGGGCGAGCGCACCGAGCAGCTCCTGCTCGCGATGATCTTTTGGATCGCGCACCAGCGAGAGCGGTCCCCACAGCGGCCACATCACGATCGTGAGCACGGCATCGCCAGGCGTCGGGGCGCCGCGCATGATCGCGATCACGATCGTCGCGAGCACGCCGACACCGGCGTAGCCGAGCCCGATCATGCCGAGGGTCATGGCGCCACCTCGTCGCTCGACGACACTGGTCCACGCAGGTCGAAGTCGAACGCCGGAGTCAGCCCCGGCACGGGAGCCTCGTCGCGATCGTAGATGCCGCGCGCCGAGCGCAGCGCACCGATGACGGCGTCGAACAGCGAGCCCTCGACATCGCGCACGAACACGATCTCCGGGGTGCGCGGCCGCACCAGGTACGGCCGCAACGCCCACGACAGCTGACCGCCGACCATCACGAACACCAGACACAAGCCACACAGCGCCGTGCGCCAGCCCTTGCCTTGCTCGACCGCGAGAGCGCGGATCACCATCGACAGCGCGGCGATGCCGCCGACCGCGAACACGGCGACCGTGCCGAGGATCATCTCGTGATACGAGACCTCCATCGCGCGGCCCAGCATGATCAGCGGCGTGAACGCGACGACCAGCAGCGCACCGAAGGCGAGTGCGGACATCACGAGCGCGAGATCGGAGGCGAGCCGCGACTTGCGACCGAGCGCCGCTCCGATCGCGGTCAGCGCCGGTGCCGATAGCGCCGCGGTGCCGAGCAGCACGAGCGGGAGCTTGATCGCCGCGTACAGGATCTGTTCGCCGCCGCGATAGCTGCCGAGGGCGGCGCCCACGATCGCCATCGCCACCGCGATCGTCAGCGTCATCGTCTTCAAGATCTCGACGACGTTCCCGCTCTTGATCTTCGCGACCATCATCTCGCGATCGCGCAGCAGCAGGTCGATGGTGCCGAACGAGACGCGCGGTCCTGCTTCCACGGCGCCGATCACAGCAGCACCTCCGCCGCGAGGTCGAACCACAACCGCCCGGCGATCCCGAGCGTCGCCGCGGCCCACACGAAGCACACCAGCCCGCCCATGAACGTCTTCGGTGCCAGCTCGCCGGCGAGCCGCACCATCGCGAGCACGGCGGCGCCGCCGAGCACGACGCTGCACACGGCGAACGTCGTGATCTCCGAGGTCGACGACAGCGACAGGAACAGCGCCGGCAACACCAGCCCGGCGAGCGCGATGCCGAACGCACCGAACGAAGTGCCGAGTGCGCGCACCACGCCGGCGAGTGTCGGCGCCTGCTTGGTGGCCGCGATCGCGATGTACAGCGCGGGGCAGGTCGCCGCCGCGATGCCGAACACGATCGCCGGGGTGGCTGCCAGAGGTGAGGGGTCACCCGCGCGCAGTGCGAGCACGCCTCCGATCGCGATCGGTCCGGCCGCTGCAAGAGCGAGCCGCGTCGCGTCGATTCCGCGCGTGAGTCCAGTAGGTACCGTGGCCACAGACATTGTCGTCCTCCTGAACCTGTTGAACCATCAGGTAGAGGAAGCCCGGCGCACCCGTCGTGAAGGTCACGTCGAGCGTTCGTGGAGAATTCGTGGAGGCCTCTGCGGAATCCGCCGTTCAGTGTGGTTGACGGGCAACGCTCGCCGCGATCGCGGGCGGCGAAACCGCCGACCTTGCACTTCGCGATCACCGATCCGAGAGGCACGCGCATTGCTGAGGTGCACGGTCATGCGCCCGTCCTACCTCGTCGTCGCATTTCTCCTCGCGTTACTGACGTCTGCGCACGCGGAGCCGCTGTCGCAGCTGAGTGGTCGAGTCCTCGATGCGAAGCACGGTACGCCGGTGGAGTCCGCACTCGTGCTCGTCTCGGGTGGCAACGGGGTCGAGCATCAGCTGACCACCAACGCCGCGGGTCGTTACACCGTCGACGTCAAGCCGGGTTCGTACATCCTGATCTTCGTCTACGGTACCGCGCGCTCGAGCGGACGCGTCGTCGTCGAGCCGGGGCGGGTCGCGATGCTCGACGGCAAGGTCGATGCGACCGAGGGCGAGATCATCATCATCCGCGATCGCATCCGGCCGCCGGTACCGCCGCGTCCCACCAACCACAAGCCGGCGAAGGCGCCGCCCTACAGCGATCGCGCGGTCGTCGAGGACGCGTGGACCAAGGCGTGGCTCCTGCTCGACATCAGCACCACCGGTGAGGTCACTCGCATCAAGTGGCTCAAGCGCCCGGGCTACGACCTCGAGAAGATCGCGATCGCCGAGGTCAAGAAGCTGAAGTTCGATCCCGCGCGCGATCGCAGCGGCAAGCCGGTGCGCACGTGGTTGATCTGGAGCATCGAGTGGCCGTCGGCATGGTGGCTCGAGAAGTTCGTCGGCACGCGCACCGGCATGCCGCCGATCGTGCACGGCAATCACCGCAAGGACGACTACATCCCGTGCAAGGGCAGCGGCCCCTGGCACATGGGCTCGCTGCACAAGACGTACAAGGATTGCTCGCAACCCGACCTCAAGGTCGCGGCGAGCGAACCGTGGTTCGTTCCCTAGCGCTTGCCCGGCATCGTCAGCGGGTAGTGGACGTCCCAGGTCTCCGCGGCGGGCATCGCCGGCATCTCGATCGAGAACAACGTCTCGCGCATGCACTCGACGAGCTGCGCATCGCGCGTCAGGTGTGCGTCGCCGCCGAGCTCGACGTCGTCGACGATCGTCGCGAGGCCCGGTTCGCCGACGAGCACGAGCTTGACCTCGAGCGTGCCGTCCTTGCGGGCGAGGCGATCGAACGCCGCGCCGTAGCACTCGAGCAGCAGTGGCCCGGTGTCGTGGATCGCGTAGCGGATCGACTTCTTGTCGAGCTTCGTCGGATCCGGCGGTGGCTTGCTGGTGTCGACCAGGCTGCCGCCCGAGAAGTCGTAGGTCTTGCGTTGATCGCTGGCGATCGAGAAGCCCGGGCTCGCCGCGGCGGCGCTCCCGATGCGCCTGTGTTGCGCGGCGCGGATCCTGTCGATCAACACGGTGCGAGCGGCCTGATCGATCCGGCGCACGTACTTCGAGTCGAGCTTCGCGTCGCGCGCGTCGACGGGCACAGCTGCAGCCAAGGTCGACGACGGCACAGATGACGACGACGAGCCAGACGACGTGAGCACCGCTGCGCCGCCGCCGATCAACGCCGCCGCGACCGGCAAGGCAAGCCAGGTCTTGCTCGCCTTCGTGGTCGTCGC
>JACCYD010001466.1 GCA_013696695.1 Deltaproteobacteria bacterium
CCGACGACACCGACGACACCGACGACGCCGACGACACCGACGACGCCAGGAACCGCGACGACACGGACGACCGCGACGATGCGTTCGGATCCTTGCGCGGCTTCGACGACGCGCGCGACCCGGACACCGTCGCCGAGACGCTCGAGGCGGGAGACGACGCGTCGTTCGACCACCCCAGCGTGCGCGATGCCATCGAGACCGGGGCGGTGTTCGAGAGCACTGCGTTTGCCGATGCGTCCGAGCTCGAGGATCTCGAGCTTCGACATCACCGTCCTTCGAGGTGGGGTCGCCTCGATCTCACCATCGGTTGGCGTCGCGTGTGGAAACCGCGCGAGCTGATCGTTCCGCTCGGGCCTGTCACGCCCGGTCCACATGGACCGATCGCGGCACGCCATCACGACAACACCGTCTGGCTCAATGCCACCTGGAGGCGATGATGCGCGCGTTCCACCACACGCCGGCGCTGCCGGTTCCACCACCCACTCCATTCCTGCTCGCCCTGGTCGCGCTCGGGTTCACCGCCTGCGAGCTCGCGCGATCCGCCGGTGCCGCGCATGCCGCACCTCCGGCACCTGGACCGATCGTCCTCTGTCCTGGCGCCGCCGCGCCGAGTCGTGCCGATGCCGAGCCGTCGGACGACGATGCCGGGTCCGATGCGTTCGATGATCGCGGCGATGTCGATGCCGACGCGGCCGCGATCGATGGCAACGCGCTCGCGTTACATCCCGCGCGCGAGCCAGCGATCGCGGAGGTGCTGAGCGCGGCGTATGCAGCGGCCGGGTTGGATCGAAACCCGGCGCGCAGCTGGATCCGCCGCGCGCGGTGGGCCGGCTTGATCCCGTGGCTGACGGTCCGGACCGGCCGCGATACCAACTGGCAGACCGACGATCCCACGGTCGATCACGGCATGGCACTCGATGTTCGTGCGACGTGGCGCCTGGATCGCCTCGCGTTCGACGGCCGCGAGCTGCAGGTGGCATCGATCGAGGCCGCCCGCCGGCGCGAGCGTCGGCGGCTCGCGAGCCGTGTGATCCGCACGTATTTCGCCTGGCGACGGGCTGCCGCCCGTGCCGTTCATCACCCCGCTACCCGATCGCGCGCCCACGAGGCTGCAGCGGAGCTAGATGCGCTCACCGATGGATGGTTTTCCGAATCTCTCGCATCCCCACGCCGCACCGCGTCCGAATCCCGGACAGTGGGACGGAGATGAAACTGGACACTTGTGGCACAAGCCTCCAGAATTTTATCTAGTGGCAGCAGAGAGGGAGCACCCGCGGTACGCGCACGAAGCCGTGGTCACGTTCCACGCCGTGGGAAAGACCCACTGGGGCCGTACGCAGAACCTGTCCCGTGGGGGGCTGTGCGCTGACATCGCCGAGCCGATCGCGAACGGCGCCGATATCGAAGTGGATATTCAGCTGGTGTTCGACGAGGTCGAGTCGGAGCCACTGCGGCTGCCCGCTCGCGTCGCCTGGTGCACGACGCTAGACGACTCGTTTCAGATCGGGTTGTCGTTTCAGAAGCTGACGGCGGAGCAGCAGCAGTATCTGTCGCTGTTCCTCAAGTATCTCGATGACGGCGCTCCGAAGCAGCGCACGAAGCGCGAGTCGAACCTCGACAAGCGGTTCGGCTGAGCTTACGTCGCTCGCTAGCGAGAACGGCGGCGGCGTGCGACGAGTGCCGCGAGGCCAACGAGCAGCAGGCCACCGTTCGCACCGCCGGAGCTACAGCCGCCCTCGGCGGATTCGGATGGATCGACAGCCTGTTCGCCATCGGGCGTCAGCTCGCCGCTGAGCGCGCGATCGATAAACTCGAGCTCGCCAGCTACCGCGGTCTGGATATCGAAGCCATCCATGCAGCTCTCGACCGTGCCGCCCGACGTGAGCGCCGCGACCTCGAGCCGCCCGCCGACATCGATGAACGACGGGCCGCCGCTATCGCCGTAGCAGGTGCCGTTGCCGTCGCTCTGGTCGAAACACACGACGTTGGTCGCCGAGATCGAGGGATCGCCGGTGGCCGAGCAATCGATCGTGGTGGTCGATAGCTTGCGGAGCACGCCGCCGCCGCCGGTGTCGCTGGCGGCGCCGTAGCCGACCTGGATCATCGCGGTCGACGGCGACATGACGACGCGATTGATCGGAGTCGGCTCGCGGTCGGTCACCGTCTCGGCGAGCCGGATCAGCGCGATGTCGTTATCCCAGCTCGCGCCGTTGTAGCCGGGGTTCGAGTAGATCGCGGCCACTGCGATGCGCTTGCCGGCGAGCTTGAAGTTGAGGTTGTTGGCGTCGAGCCGGACCTGGACGTCTGTGGCGAGCATGCCCTCGACGCAGTGCGCGGCCGTCAGGATCCAGTCCTCGTGGATCAAGGTGCCGGTGCAGAACCAGTCGCCTGCCTCTTCGAGACCGACCACCGTGGGGAAGTCCGCGCTCGCGGCCATCTCGCCACCGACGATGCCCTGCTCGATCTCGCCCGTCGCCGGCACCTCGGTACACGCCGATAGCGCCGCCGACAGCGCGATCCAACGAAGGCGGATCGAGGTGGCGGTTCGGGGCATGGGTGACTGAGTTAGCAAGGCGTGTACTCGGTTCAGCGACCAGTCTGGCGAGCGTCCGAGGCTCGTTCCAACGACTCGCGCGGACCGTACATCAAGTCGAAGCCCGTGTGTGCGAAGGGTTTACGCCAGCCCGCGTGCCCGAACGCGCCACGATCCCCAGGGGTGATGACCGCCGTCTGCGGCCACCTCGTTAGCGTGGGGGACCACTCGACGGCTACTCGACTGACCACCCGGCGACGCCCGATTGCCGGTGCCACGGCGATGTCCACGCCGCCCGCCCCTTCGGACGCGGGCCTTTGACCGTCAACGCGCAACGTCTGGCTGGAGGCCGATCGGCTACGCTCCGCGACGATGCACAGGCTGGGAACCGTTGGATCTTGGTGGCTGGTGGCGGCGGGCGTGATGGGTGGATGCGGAGGGCCGCAGTCGGTCGACGGGTTGGGGGCTGGCACGGCGTCGATCGGCTACGCTCCGCACCGATGCAGAGACTGGG
>JACCYD010001512.1 GCA_013696695.1 Deltaproteobacteria bacterium
GAGCTCGTGATCACGGCGCAGAAGCTGATCCGTCACGACCTGTTCGGCGTCGAGAAGTATCTGTTGTGGGGCACCGCGCTGCACGAGACCGAGATCGTGCGTGGCAGCCAGCGCGCCGAGCTAGTCGCACATTTTGCAGAGCAAGTGCGCTCGATGGGCCAGAGCGCGCGGGTCGCGTCGATGGCGATGCTGGTCGCCGACGAGCTGATCTCCAACGCGGTTCATAACGCCCCCGTCGATGCGGCCGGCCTGCATTACCGCAAGGATCTCCCGCGCCACGAGGAGCTCGAGCTCGACGAGCCGCACCGCGTGCGCCTCCGGTGGGGCTGTGACGCGCGCTACCTGGCCATCGAGGTGACTGACCGGTTCGGCAGTCTCGATCGCGACACCATCCTGTCCTCCCTGGCAAAGAACGATGTCCGCGAATCGGGGGGTGGGGCCGGGATGGGCATCGCGTTGGCCTACCGTTCTTGCGATCACCTGGTATTCAATCTCGCACCCCGCGTGCGCACCGAGATCATCGCCCTCATCGACGTCCGCTATCCGCCAACCGAGCGGAGCCCGGCGTCGTCGTACAACGTGTTCGTGGAGAGGTCCTCGTGAACCCCGACATTTTTCGCCCGCCGGTGATCCGCGGCCGCATGACGATCACCGATCAAGGAGACGCGCTCGTCCTCGCCGGCGCGATCGATGAAGCCGCCGCGCTACACGAGCTCCCTCAGCGCGCGCGCAACGGCCAGCTCGTGCTCGATCTCGCGGCGATCACGTTCATCAACTCGCTCGGCGTCCGCGACTGGATCCGCATGCAGGCCGCAGCACAGAAGAGCCAGCTCGCCGTCGAGCTCCGGCGCGTGGCCGAGCCACTCGTGCATCAGCTCAACATGATCATCGCGACCCGTGGCGACGCCAAGGTCACATCGTTCTTCGCGCCGTACGCCTGCGATGCGTGCGGTCGCGAGGAGTCGCTGCTGATCGATGCTGTCGCGAACGCCGAACGACTCGTTCGCCTCGACCCACCGCCGATGACGTGCCCGGAGTGCAAAGCGCAGATGGCGTTCAATGACTTCCCGGAGCGTTACTTCTCGTTCCTGACGATGTAAGACAGCCGCGTGCTCGCCGACTTCGCGAAATGGGTCCAGGGTCTGATCGCGGACCTGGGGTACCCGGGATTGTTCGTGTTGATCGTGCTCGAGAGCACGATGGTCCCGATCCCATCGCTCCTGGTGATGCCATTTGCCGGGTTCCTTGCCACCGAGGCCGGCGGGAAATCGCTCGGCCTCGACGGGGCATTATTCTCGCTTCCCGTGATCCTCGTCATCAACAGCGTGGCGGCGCTCACCGGCTCCCTGTTGTCGTACTGGCTGGGTGCGGCTGGCGGGAAGCCGTTGCTGCTCCGTTACGGCAAATGGCTGTTCGTGCGGCCCAAGGACATCGAACGGTCCGAAGCCTATTTCTCACGTCACGGGGGGGCGACTGTCCTGATCGCGCGGTTTCTGCCGGTGGTCCGCCACCTGATCTCGATCCCTGCAGGTATCGCTCGGATGCCGCTACCGAAATTCCTCACCCAAACCTTCCTCGGCTCGACGCTGTGGGGAGGGGGCTTGATGGTGCTCGGCTATGTACTAGGCTCGCAGTGGGAATCCGTCGCGACCAAGCTGAAGCGGGTCGACCTCATCATCGCTGGGCTGATCGTGCTAGCCCTTCTGGCGCTTGGAATCCGGTTCGTGGTACGTCGACGACGTGAGCGTGTCCGGCAAGACGCGCCGACGACAACTGACTAAGACGACTAAGACTTCTCGCCCCGGACCGGGTATCTTCTAAACGCTTCCGCTTTTTCATTCGGCGTACCCCTCGTGTGTGCTTATCGCTTCTCGGGCCAACCACCGACCGACGAGCCTTCCGTGAGCCCCACTCCTTCCGCGTCGACGACAAACCCCAACCTCAAGTTGGGCTCCGGGGCGACGTATGTGCTCGACCGGCGCGAGACCGAGCTGGTGCACCGCGCGCTCGCCGCTGTGGCCGCACGCTCGGCCGCGGACGCCGACATCCTCCGCACTCTGATGGAGGAGCTGCGGGCCACCTCTACCTTGCTCGATCGCCAGCGGCCCCTGCGCCGGCCGACGGCCCTCGGCGGCGAAGCCCGGGACGAGCAGACGCTGATGGATCACCTGTGCACCCTGGATGGGCTGTCGGGTGACCTCGCGCTGCCCCTCAAGGCGACGCTGTCGCGCACCTACCTACTGACCAAGATCAACTTCCTGCGCGGCTTCGTGAAGGCCACCACGGTGACCGAAGGCTGCGCGGCGATGGCGCACGATCTGACCGAGGAGCTGGCGCAGTCGATCTACACGCTGCTCGCCGAGGAGCTGTTCCTCGCGCTGCTTCGCAAGCCCGATGTCAGCCGCCGCACCAAGCAGCGCGCCGCGGATCAATTGATCACGGTGTGGGACGACGCCGCGCTCGAGATCGACGATTTCGCGCCGCTCCTCGAGTCCGCGTGGCACGCGCGCAACCGGATCAACAGCGCGTACGGCACGCTGCTCGGCGCCACCGAGACGTTCCGCCTGGTCACCCTGGACTGCAGCCCCGATGTCATCGACTTCTTCGGTCGCGATGGCATGTCCGCAGACGAGAGCGCCGCGTTCGAAGAGTTCCTGTTCAACATGACGAGCGAGGAGCTCGGCACGCTGCGCCGCGCGATGCAACAGCAGCACGTCACCGCCGCGAGCCCCGCGTGGGCCGCCGAAGTGCTGGGCCGTCAGATCGAAGATCTCGAGCACTCGCACGAGATCGATCCGATCTCGCTGTATCGCAGCTATCAGCGGCGCCAGCTCGCCGCTGACTTCCGCTTGATGTCCGGTGCACCCGGTCCTCGCCGTACGGCCGAGGGCTACTTGATGGTGTACTTGCTCGACCAGCAGTAGCCGTGACGATCCGGCTTAGAAGTCGGCTGCGTTGAGATAGACGGTCGCGGTCGGCCAGGTGATGCCG
>JACCYD010001538.1 GCA_013696695.1 Deltaproteobacteria bacterium
CGAGCATCTCGTACGCGCGCAGCAAGTACGCGCTGACGCTGATCTCGTGGGGCGAGTTTCCGCAAGCGACCCATCACCTCGAGGTCGCGCTCGGGGCGCGGCCCGATGATGCCGCGTCGTGGCACGACCTCGGACTGCTGCGGCACAAGCAGAACGACAACACCGGGGCGATCCAGGCGCTCGAGAAAGCCCGCGATCTCGCACCCGACGACGTGCGTCCCCGCAAGGTCCTCGCGGTCTTGCGCTGGAAGATCGGCGACAAGCGGGGAGCCGCCGCCGAGTACCGCCGGCTGCTCGAGCTCGACCTCCCCGACAAGCTCCGCGAGGGGGTCGAGTGGGCCCTTCGCGAGCTGGCAAAGCCGTGATCTCGAAGCCATACTCGACGCAGTGCTCAAGGTCCGCTCCCTCGTCATCGCGCTCGGTCTGATCCTCGGGGTCCGCGATTCCACCGCGTGGACCTTCGACTGGGCCGGTCATGTCGAGGTCGATGCCGAAGGGCTGAGCAGCGACGACGCGCAGAAGCGGCTCGACGCGGTCACCGATCTCGGCAAGTACGATGTCGCGCTGACCGAGAAGCACCTGATCAAGGCGCTCGACGACACCGACGAAAAGGTCCGCCACACCGCCGCGAAAACGCTCGGCCAGGGCGGCTCGCAGAAGGCCGTGCCGAAGCTGATCGACTGGCTCGCCTCTGGCGAATCAAAGACCAAGCAGGTCGCCGCCGGCGCGCTCGGCGATATCGGCGGCCCCGACGCGACGCAGGCGCTGACGCGCACGCTCGGCGACAGCGACGATGCGGTTCGCTTGCAGGCGGTCAAGGCCGTCGGCGCGATCGGCAAGCGCGGCAACTCGAACGTCGTGATCGCGCTGATCCCGCGGCTCGAGGATGTGAAGCAGGAGATCAAGATCGCCGCGATCACGCAGCTCGAAGAGCTCGGCGATCGTCGCGCCGTGATCCCGCTGGTCTCGAAGTTCGGCGATCACCAGATCGAGGCCCGCAAGGCAGCGGTGCGCGCGGTCGGTCGCCTCGGCGATCGCTCGGCGGTCCCGGCACTCGTGCGGCTGATCAACGATCCGGCCGAGGACGTCAAGACGGCGGCCGTCGGCGCGCTCGGCAGTCTCGGTGCGGTCGAGGCGATCGATGCGCTCACCGAACAACTCGGCGCCGGTAGTGACAGCTTCCGGACCAAGGTCGCGTATGCGCTCGGTCAGATCGCGGGCACGCCCGATGCCGGCAAGCCCGGCGAAGACGCGATGCGCGCTCTCGTCGAGATCCTCGCGCAGCCGCAGCAGCGTCCTGCGGCGCGCGATGCGCTGCGCGTCGCCGGCAAGGCGGCCGTTCCTGCCCTCGTGTTGCACCTGCAGGGTCGCATCAAGGGTGATCCGTCCACCGCCGTGCAGCTGCTCGCCGAAGCCGCCGATCCACGTGCCACCGCAACGCTGACCGCCGAGCTCGAGCGCGGGCGCGTCGCGATTCCGATCGTGCTGCGCGCGCTCGGCGCCACCGGCGATCCGCAGGCGCTGGTGCCAGTGCTGCGCTCGCTCGCGAGCAAGGACGCCGCGATCCGCGTCGCCGCGATGGAGAACCTCCGCCCGCTGATCGGCTCGGATGCCCGCGCCGGTGACGTACTCGTCGAGCATCTCGCCGACGAGGATCTCGAGCTTCGCGTGCTCGCTGCCGAGTATCTCGGTCTGTTGCGCGTCGGGTCGGCGGTGCCCAAGCTCGCCGCGCTCGCCGGTCCCGGCAATCCGCCGCGCCTGCGCCGCGCCGCGATCGATGCGCTCGGCGAGATCCGCCGTCCCGAGGCCACCAAGCCGCTGGTCACCGTGCTGCGCGAAGGCCCGGTCGAGCTCCACAATGGCGCGGCCACCGCGCTGTCGTACATCGCCGATCCGAGCTCGATCGCACCGCTGATCGAACACCTGCGCACCGATCGCTCGCCCTCGCGTCACCACGTCGTTCGCGCGCTCGGCGCGACGCTGCGGGCGAAGCTCGACGCGTCCCAGGTCTCGGCTGCGCGCAAGATGCTGCGGGAGCTGTCGAACGACAACTCGGTGAAGGTCTCGCTCGCCGCGATCTCCGGGCTCGCCGCCGCGAAGGATCCGGCCGACGCCGCGTTCCTGCGCGACCTCGTCGAGCACGGCGCTTCGGATCGCCGGCGCGCCGCCGCCTGGGCGCTCGGCGAGATGCGCGATGCCGGCTCGATCGACGTGCTCTCCACGGCGCTGTCGTCGGCGAAGGACGATCGTCTGGTCGGCGACACCGCGTGGGCACTCGGCGAGATCGCCGCCGCGCATCCCAAGGACCCGCGGATCGCACCGCTTGTCGATCGCTGGCTGTACCTCGCCAAGCACGGCGGCTGGGCCGCGGCTCCCGATGCCACGGCCGCGCTCGCTCGCGTGTTGTGGGCGGTGCCCCGCGCCGATCGCAATCAACTGCTCGGCGGCACGCGCCGGTCGACGTTGCTCACCTTGTCCTATCACCGCTCGCGGCTGGTCCGCATGAACCTCGCGCACGCGCTCGGCTCGTTGTCCGGCGATGACGATGCCGCGAAGACACTCGCCAACATGCTCAAAGAAGACGGCAGCGCGCACGCCCGAGCCGCCGCCGCCGCGAACCTCGCGCGCGTTGGCGGTGCGCGAGTCGCGCCGGCGTTCAAGCTCGCACTCGAGACC
>JACCYD010000008.1 GCA_013696695.1 Deltaproteobacteria bacterium
GGTCCGAGTGCTCGTCGGCAAAGGCCCCGTACTTCTCATCGAAGTCGTTCCATGCGGTGATGGCTGCATCCAGCCGACCATCCGCTTCGGCGCGCCGCTTCCTCTCCGTGGTCACGTAGTCAGCCAACAGCTTCTCCACCTGTTCGGAGAGGTTGAGCGTGTATTCGCGCGCGCACCGCACGAGGTCCTCGTTCAACGTCATGTTGACGGGTCGTGTGGGGGCATCGAGGTCGTAGATTCGGCTCACGTGCGCATTGCATGCGCATCAGTTTCCGACGCAATCAGGCATGCAAGACAGTGTAATTGTTATTGATATGGGTCATCGAATATCCGTGCTGGCGAGGACTAACCGTCAGGCCTTGCCCTCGCGCGCGTACAGCTTGCCGACCGGGCGGTTGTTGAGCCACCGCGGATCGTCGTCGGCGATCTTCCCGTCGAGCAGCTGCTGGCGGATCTCCTTCTCGCGCACGGTCAGCTTCTTGACCTCGGCCATGAAGCGATCCGCGCACTTCTTGTAGAGCGTCGGCCGCGGCTTCTCGGCCATCAGATCCGCGTAGTCGACCGGCGGACCGAACACGGTGACCACCGCGTGATCGCGCTTCGCGTCCTTGGTGAAGTTCCACCCGATGTCCTGGAGGATGTTGTTGCCGAGGCCGTGGGTGAACGTCGGGATCACCATCGGCTTGCCGAGCAGCGCGAGCTTGCCGACGCCGGGCTGCGCAGGGAGGAACTTGTACGGATCGGGCCCCTTGCCGCGCGTGCCCTCGGGGTGCATCCCGAGCACGTTGCCGGGCGCCTGGAGCAGCTCGACCATCTTGTCGAGCGCGCTGTCGTTGAGCGCCTTGCGCTCGGTCTGGCGAAAGATCGGCGGATACATCGCGCCGCCGGCGACCGCGGCGTTGACGACGATGCCGAGCGGGTGGTCGTAGAAGAAGTTCGAGCGCACCGGGAAGAACAGATGCTTCGCCCAGTGGACCGGGCCCATGAAGCAGCCGAGCAGCATCGCGTACTGATCGAAGAAGCTCCGGTGGTTCGACACCAGCATGACGCCGCCGGAGGGGCGCAGCGCCATCAGCGGCTCGAGCCCCTCGACGAACATCCGGTTCGCGATCGCCGCGCGGACCCAGCTGTACGAGATGGCGCGGAGGAACGTCGCCTGCGCCCACTTGCCTCGCGGGTCCTCGTTCGTCACCTCGGCGAACTTGAGGGCGAAGCGTTCGATGCGAGACAGCGGCTCCTCGGACATAGGCGCGACGAATTACCACGATCTCTCCCTCCAATTGTCCCGAGATACACGCCGGCTGCGATTGACGTATGTGTCGTCAGCGCCCTATTTTTCGCGCGGCCTGGGTACCGCCAGGCATAGGGCAAGACCCCGATGTCACTCGAATTCTCCGCCGACGCTCAGAAGAAAATCGCCGCGCTCTGCGAACGCTATGCGGTGCCGGGAGGTCAAGGCAAGCAGCCGGTCGTCATGGCCGCGCTTCACCTGGCACAGAAGGAACACGGGCATCTGTCCGACGACGCGCTCAAGCTCGTCGCCAAGACGCTCGCGCTTCCGTACGCACACGTCTACGGCGTCGCGACCTTCTATACGATGTACCGCCGCGAGCCGGCCGGTAAGACGACGATCCGCATGTGCACGAACATCTCGTGCATGTTGCGCCGCGGCTACGAAGTGCTCGAGGCGTTCGAGAAGACCCTCGGCATCAAGCGGGGCAAGTCGACCGCGGATGGCCAGTTCCACCTGGTCGAAGAAGAGTGCATCGCCGCCTGCGCGAACGCGCCGTGCGCCGTCGTCGGCACCGAGTACTACCTCGACATCACGCCCGACAAAGTCCCGCAGATCATCGAAGAGTTGCGGAAGAAACCGCATCCCGAATCGGAGGTGGTGTGATGCCTGCGCCCCTGGGAACCCGGATCGTCGCGGCACGCTTCGGCGACGAACGCGCGAAGACGATCGCCGGCTACGAAGCCACCGGCGGTTACTCGACGCTGAAGAAGGCGCTCGCGATGCGCCCCGCGGACATCACCAACGAGGTCAAGACCTCGAACCTGCGCGGCCGCGGCGGTGCAGGCTTCTCCACCGGCGTGAAGTGGGGCTTCGTCCCCGCCGGCAGCAAGACGGTGCACCTGGTCTGCAACGCGGACGAGAGCGAGCCCGGCACCTGCAAGGATCGCGAGCTGATCTACTGGGATCCGCACCTGCTGATCGAGGGCATGATCGTCTCGGCGCACGCGCTCGGCGCCATTCACAACTACATCTACATCCGCGGCGAAATGATGCGCGAGGTCGTGGTCCTTCAGAAGGCCGTCGACGAGGCGTACCAGAAGGGGTACCTCGGCAAGAACATCCTCGGCACCGGCGTCGAGTGTCAGCTCACGGTGCATCGCGGTGCCGGCGCGTACATCTGCGGCGAAGAGACTGCGCTGCTCAACTCGCTCGAAGGCGAGCGCGGTCAGCCGCGGCTCAAGCCGCCGTTCCCCGCCGTGAAGGGCCTGTTCGGCAACCCGACGATCGTCAACAACGTCGAGACGCTGATGAACGTCCCCGCGATCATCGACAAGGGCGGGAAGTGGTTCAACGATCTCGGCATGGGCCGCTCGGGTGGCACGCGCATGCTCTGCGTATCGGGCCACGTCGAGAAGCCCGGCGTGTTCGAGCTGCCGATGGGCATCACGTTCAACGAGATCATCAACGACGTCTGCGGTGGCGTGTGGAAGGGCCGCAAGGTCAAGGCCGTCATCCCGGGCGGCGTGTCGATGCCGCCGCTCGATGCGGGCGAGCTCGACGTGCCGTGCGAGTTCGATGCGCTGCAGACCGACGAGCGCATCAAGCCCGTGATGGTGCGCGAGGGTCAGCAGTTCGATCTCGGTGGCGGCCGCGCGCTGCGCACGATGGCGGGCTCCGGCGGCGTCGTCGTGATGGACGACACCACCGACATCCCGAAGGCGGTGTGGCGGATCATGAAGTTCTTCGCGCACGAGTCGTGCGGTCAGTGCACGCCGTGCCGCGAGGGCACCGGCTGGCTCGAGAAGGTGTCGCGCCGCGTCGCCGATGGCACCGGCAAGCCGGATGACATCGATCTGCTCGCGAGCATCTCGCACGGGATCGCGGGCAACACGATCTGCGCGCTCGGCGATGCCGCCGCGTGGCCGATGCTCGGGTTCCTCACCAAGTTCCGGGCGGATTTCGAAGCGAAGCTGAGAAAGCGGGCCGCGTAGTCATGATGAAGTGGTTTTTCATCCTGCTCACCGCGGTGGTCCTCGTCGGAGGCACGCTCGCGCTGAGCTCGTCGATCGCCGAGGCGCAGCCGGCGGGGGGAAGGCCGCCGCGTGCAGGCCAGCCCACCCGCGTCGAGGTCAAGGACGCCTCGAAGAGCTCGCCGCACGGCGATCGCATGGAGAACAAGCCGAGCAGCAAGCAGCCGGGCATGGCGCTGCTGTTCTGGGGCTTCGCCGCTGCCACGATCGGCGGCGCGCTGTTCGTGGTCACGCGCCGCAACCTGATCGCCGCCGTGATGGGCATGGTCGGCAGCTTCCTCGGCATCAGCGCCGTCTACATGATGCTGTACGCGCACTTCTTGAGCGTCGTGCAGATGCTGGTGTACGCCGGCGCGATCATGGTGCTGTTCGTGTTCGTCATCATGATCTTGAACCGACCGGAGGACGAACCGGTCGCGCCATCGGG
>JACCYD010000076.1 GCA_013696695.1 Deltaproteobacteria bacterium
GGCCCAGGGCGCGCTGGTCTCGTTGCTCGGCCACGACGACCTCTCGGTCCGGTCGTGGGGCGGTGAAGGCCTCGCGAAGCTCGGCGATCTGCGCGCGCTGCCGGTGCTCGCCGGCACGCAGCGCCACGATCACCGACCGCTGCGCATCGGCGCGATCGTCGGCTTCGTCGCGCTCGGTCCGGATGGTGTGCGCGGCTTGCGGCAAGGTCTCGAGGATCGCGATCGCGAGATCCAGGATCTGGCGTTCGCCGTGATCGTGGCGCGCGACGCCGCGCTCGCGCAGGCGGGTATCGCACCCGATCTGCTCGTCGATGCGATGTCGAGCCCGAGCCCGGAGATCCGGTTCGCGGCGGCACGCGTGTTCGAACGCCGCGCAGCCGGCGAGGTGATGTCGGCCGACGTGATCGGCGAGATCATCGGACCGCGCAAGCCGGAGAAGGCCGCGGACATGAAGGACTGGCCCGCGGCCGATCGGCGCGCGGCACTCCTCAACGTGCTCGCCGATGCGATCGCGAGCGCGGATCCCGGTTCGCGCTACGCCGCGGCCCAGGTGCTCGCCGTGCGGACGCAACCGCTGACGTTCTGGCGCGAGGCCGGGCGACTCTCGGGTCCCGCGCGCAACGCCGCGGTCCCGCACACGGGCTGGTCGTCCGAGGCGCGGACATCGCGTCGCGGAGGCTGGTTGCGCCGGCTGGTCGCGGACCGCCGCGATCCCGAAGCCACCGAGCTCGAATCGCTCGCGGGCGCGTTCCTCCGTGCAGGTCAGACGACAACCGTCGACGCGGCCGCGGCGCAGCAGCTCGTGTTCGGTGTCTATGCCGGCCTCGTTCGCCAGGCGCCACTGCACGGCGAAGCCGACGAGACGCATCGCGTGCGGCGCGACGCGCTAGGCCGCCTCGTCGAGCTCGCGCGCGAGGACGCGGTCGGTGCCGATGCGGTGTTGCCGGTGCTCGCGCACGCCGTCGGCGATCCACATCATCTCGTGCGCGGTGCGGCGATGACCGCGCTGCGATCGCTGTATCCCGTCGGGGCGCTCGCGCCCCTCGGCATGGCGATTGCCGGCGCTGCGGATCTCGGCAAGGCCGCGATCGACGAGCTGGTCGAGCTCGCGATCGAAGGAGACGATCGTGCCGCTGCGCTCGTGCGCGGCGCGCTCGACGCCGACGACGCCGAGGTGCGCGCGTACGCTGCGCTCCGGCTCCCGAAGCTGTACCCCGCCGGTAGCGCCGAGCCGCAGTTGCTCGCCGCGCAGAGCAGGCACGGAGATCTGCGGCTCGCCGCGATCTCGCAGCTCGCGACCGCTGCCAACCCGTCGCCGGCGATCATCGAAGCGCTGGCCGCTGCGCTCGGCAGCGAGCACGCCGATCTGCGGCTGCGCGCTGCGGTCGCGCTCGCGAAGCGCGACGATGCACGTGGCGTCGACGTGCTCGGCGCGTTCTTGCGCAGCGAGGACCACGCAGCGAAGGCGCTCGATGCGTTGATCGGGCTCGCCGGTAGTGCGTCGGCATCGGCCGCCGCGGCCGAGGTGGTCGCGAATCGGCTCGACGACGATCCGGATCGCACGGCGAATCGCCACGCGCTGCTCGGTGCACTCGGCACACTCGGTCACGAGCGCGGCGCGGCGCCGATCGTGCGCCTGTTGACGCAGGTGCAGACCGGCAAGGAAGGCGAGGTCGAGCAGATCGTCTCGCCTGCGATGACAGCTCTGCTCTCGATCCTCCGCGAGCGCACCGCGAAGCCGCGTGCGTTGCCCGACGGTCGCACGCGCGTTCGCTACCGCGACAGCCTCGCGGTGCCGCAGCTGTCCGAGGCGGCACGCAGCCCGCTCGCGACGGTGCGCATTCGCGTCGCCGCTGCGCTCGGCGATATCGACGATCACCAGGCCGAAGACGTGCTCGCGCGGCTGGTCGGCGATCGCGTGCCCGAGGTTCGCGTCGCCGCCGCGGAGGCGCTCGCGCTGCGCGCGGAATATGTCCCAAGCGCCACGCTGGTCGCGCTCGAAGCCGCGCTGCGTGGTGGCAGGCGCGAGCTGGTATTGCCCGCGGCCCTCGGTCTCGCGGCGCGCGGGCGAGCGGAGGCGTTCCAGCCGTTGCTGCTCGTCGTCAAGGCAGGCGAGGGCACGGAGCGCGAGCGCGCGTTGCTCGCGCTCGGCGCGCTCGGCGATCGCCGCGCGCTCGATCATCTACTGCCGCTGCTCGATCCCGCACCAGAGGATGAGGTCGCGCGTGCGTTGACGCCGGCTGCGGTCGAAGCGCTCGGCCGCCTGGTTCCGGCGTTGCGCGGCGATGAAGCCACCGAGAGCCGCGAGCGCGTGCTCCGGCTCGCGCTGGGGGGGACGGGCGAGATCCGGCTGCGGGCGCTCACCGGCCTGCGCTATGCCGGTGATCTCGGCACGCTGCGCACGGTCGCCGCCGATCGCGAAGCGCGCGCCGACGTTCGCGTGCACGCGGTCGCGCAGCTCGGCCTCGCCGCGGCGAAACAGTCCATCGAGGACACCGCCGCGAGCGAGCACGTGCTGGCGGAGCTGCTGTCCGACGAAGATCATGGCGTTCGCGTCGCTGCGTTCCGCGCGCTCGGCAAGGTGCTTGGCGGGGATCGCACGCGCGTCAGCTTGCACGCGCTCGGCGCGCCCTACGATCACATCAGCACGCCGGCCGCGACCTACCTCGCTCGCTCCGGCGATCCTGCGACGTTGGTCGCACGTCTCGGTTCGGTCAAGAACGCCGAGACCCGCCGCATGCTTCGCGAGGGCTTGATCCGTCGCGGGGCGCTGCCGCAAGCGGAGCTCGCGTCGATCCTCGCCAGCACCGATGCGGCCGCACGCGCCGAAGCCGCGTGGATCGTGGGATACGCCGGTGAGCCGGCACGTCCGCTCGCCGATGCCGTGGCTGCCTCGGTCGCGCGCAGCGCCTCGCAGGTCGCCGCCCACAAGACCGCGCCGGTCGGCCCCGCCCAGACCGCCGAGCTCGAAGCCTGGTGG
>JACCYD010000078.1 GCA_013696695.1 Deltaproteobacteria bacterium
GAATGGGCCCGCCGATGTCTACGGCGTCGGCGCGCTGCTCTACGAATGTCTCGTCGGCAAGCCTCTCGAACGTGGCGGTCCGCGCCCGAGCGACGTCGTGCAAGGCGTCAACACGCAGATCGACGAGATCGTCGCGCGCGCGTGTCATCGCGATCCCGAGAAGCGCTTCGGTCGCGCAGACGTGCTCGGCGAGGTCGCCGCCGAGGCGCTCACCAAGGGCGGCGCGATGATGACGTCCGCGGTGCCGCTCGTCAGCGCTCTGCCGGAGCTCGGCGCCGAGGTCCAGCAGGTGTCGCTCGCATCGGAGATCGCCGCGAACAGCCTGAACGGCATGCCGGCGGCATCGAACAGTCAGATCGATCGCGTGCTCGCCACCGCGCTCGCCGACACCACGGAAAAGTGGTTGGTCAGCAAGGGCAAGTACGACTACGGCCCGTTCTCGCTCGCCGACGTGATCAAGCAGATCGAGAAGGGCGACATCGTCGCCGGCAACATCATCATGGACAAGGACACCGGCGCGCGTGTCCAGGTCGACTCCCACCCGCTGCTCGGTCCGATGGTCGAGACGGCGAAGCAGCAACGCGACGACGCGCGGCGCGCACAGGCCGAGGTCTCGGTGCAGAGCCGCGACAAGAAGCGCGGCGTCATGCTGTACGTGTTGATCGGCCTCGGCGTGTGTGGCGTCGGTGCGGCGGTCTATTTCGTGATCGATACCGTCGGCGCGGGCAAGACCGACAAGATCGCCGGTATCGAAGGCCCCGACAAATCGGATCTCAAGGTGAAGGTTAGCGAGCCGAAGAAGCCCCCGCCGGCCGCACGCAGTGGCGGTGGTCGTCGCAGTGGCGGTGGTGCCGGCGGCAACTACACCCGCGGCAGCGAGAACCTCGCGATGGACATGAGCGACGACAGCGACGAGGGCACCGAGACCCTCGACATGGGGCGCGTCTATCAGACGTATGCGAAGTACGGCGGGCAGCTCGGCGGCTGCCTGGCATCGACCGGCGAAGGCTCGGCGAACATCTACATCAACATCGACGGTCCGAGTGGCCGCGTCGGCTTCGTGAAGATCAACGGCAAGCAGGGAGGCGCGCTCTACGGCTGCCTCAACCGCGTGCTTCGCGGCATGCAGTTCCCGTCCATCAAGGGCCCTCGTACGCGCGCCGAGTTCGACATCTCGCTGTGACTTCGTGGAAGACCGTTCCGACAGCTCGCGCTCGACGCCCTCGATAGGATCGAGTGCCAGCATCGGTGCGAGGACCGGGCTCGCGAAGCAGATTCCTCGCCGGCCGCGCGTGACCTGGGCCCTCGGCCTCGCCTTCGCGCTGGTGTTCGCGGTGCTGGTGACGCCGGCGATCACGGCGGAGCGCTGGCTCGGTGTGTTCGGGGTCGCTGGCGTGATCAAGGATCAGCCCGCACCACTGACCGTGCGCGTGCCGTCGTTCACCGGCTTCCAGGCGCCCGAAACGCATCTGAGCGGCGGCATCGTGATCGCGCGCGGCGAGATCGCGACCGTCGACGATGCGGCCAACGTCGAGGCGATCGCGGCCGCCACGCCGAAGGGCCCGTTGCCTTACATCGCGTTCTTCGTGCTCGCGCTGGTGTTCGGAACGATCTTCGCCCACCACATGCGGCGCTCGACGCGCGGCAAGCTCGTCCGCGTCCAGCTCGTCAGCCTGGTGTCGATCGCGCTGCTCGCCGCCGCGGTCAAGGTCGTGTTGCTCACGACACCGGCATCGGTGCTGATCGTGCCCGTCGCGATGCTCGCGATGGTGCCGACGATGGTGCTCGATCGCGTGGTCGGGCTCGCGACCGGCATCCTCGCGGCGCTGGTGTTCAGCTTGCTCGGACCGTTCGACCTCGGCGTCGCGATCCTGATGCTGGTGCAAGCGGCGGCCGCAGGGCTGGTCGTCGCCGAGCGTCCGCGGCATCGCTGGAAGTCGGTGCTGTTCGCCGGTGCCGTCACGACGCTGTTCACGGTCGCCACGTACGTGCTGCTGACCTATCTCACCACCGGCGCGATGCCGCCGCTCGGCGCCGATCCGGTGCGCTCGCCATGGCTCGCAGCAGCGATCGGTCCCGCGATCGCGACGCTCGTCACCGTGCCGCTGATCCCGCTGTATCAGTTGCTGGTCGGCGAGATCACCCAGGGCAAGCTCGTCGAGCTCGAGGATCTGTCGAACCCGCTGCTCAAGCAGATCGCGGAGCGGTCGCCGGGCACGTGGCAGCACTCGCTCGCGATGGCGAACATGGCCGAGATCGCGGCGAACTCGATCGGCGCGAACGGGCGGCTCGTGCGCGTCGGCGCCTACTATCACGATCTCGGCAAGTCGCTGCAGCCGAAGTACTTCATCGAGAACCTCGATCCCGGCGAGATCTCGCCCCACGATCGGTTGCCGCCCGAGGTGTCGTGCGACGCGATCTTCCAGCACGTCACCGAGGGCCTCGTCACTGCGCGCCGAGCGGGGCTCCACGAGCGAGTGATCGACTTCATGCACATGCACCACGGCAACGGGGTGCTCGAATATTTCTGGGGCAAGACCAAGGAGCAGGGCAACCCGCGCGGATTCACCATCGAGCAGTTCCGGTATCCGGGGCATCCGCCACAATCGCGCGAGACCGCGATCCTCGCGATCTGCGATGCCGTCGAGGCGGCATCGCGCACGTTGAAGAATCCGACGCCAGCCTCGATCGAGTCGCTCGTGCAGCGCATCGTCTACGGCAAGCTCCACCTCGGGCAACTCGACGAGAGCGGGCTGTCGATGAGTGACCTCCGGTGCGTCAGCGATTCGCTGCGGGAGACCATCCGCCACGCGAATCACGGCCGCATCGAGTACCCGTGGCAGAAGGCGCAGCAGGACGCGAGTGCGAGCGCTGCCGCCATGGAGCACAAGCCGACCGGCGAGACGTCCCAGCTGTTGCGCTTGGACTCGCTCGATCGCCGGCCGGTGCGGCAGACCGCGAGCGCCGCGGCGGCGTCGACCTCGATGCCGATCGAGCTCGGACTCGCCGACCGCAAGTCGGGTGAGATCGAAGGCAGCGGACCGAAGATCCGGTCGGCGGAGGCGATCGCCGAGACCACGGATCTCAAGCGGCCCGTGATCGAAGAGGATCTCGCGATCCTCGAGACGGCGCCGCAGGTGCGTCCGTCGGAACCGCCGAGTGCATCGCGTCCCGGCGGGTGGGATCCGGCGGCCGCACAACGGAGCGCGATTCCGGCCGGCGGCTGGCCCGCGCAAACCTCGGTCGGCGTGGGCGCGGTACCGGCGCAGGTCGCGATCCCGCCCACCCGGACGCACGGATCGGCGGTGGCTCCGTTGCCGCGTGCCGCGAGTGCAACCGACATGGACTTCGCGCGCGAGGCCGCGCGTGGGATCGACGATCCCGTCGACGAGATCCCCGTCGGTGCACGTG